>JAGRJL010000546.1 GCA_020442775.1 Lysobacterales bacterium
CCTCATGGGTGACATAGGTGCCCAGCCCGCGCTGGCGGCGCACGTAATTGGCACTCTGCAACTCATCCAGTGCTCGACGGGTGGTGATCCGTGAGACTCCAAAGAATTCCGCCAGCTCCAGTTCGCCCGGAAGCCGCGCAGCATGGCGCAAGTCGCCGCTGTCGATCTTGTGCTTGAGCACCAGAAACAGCTGGTGATATAGCGGTTCGGGCTTCTGCGCGCTGAGCGCAGTCCGATCCGCCGTGGTAAATCCTCGCAAAGGCTCCCCTCCTTTAAGCGACCGACGTCAAGATTTCAGTGCAGCCCGGTGTGTGGGGTGGAAGGCCCCATCGTCTGCAAAACAGCTGGTAGTCCTACTCGCCCTCGTCCGATTCGGGCAAATAGGCATCCAGTGCCGACAAGTCCTCGATCAGCGCGTCAAAAGCCAGATTGCCGATTGCCGCGAATACGCGCCGCGCCTGCGGATTGGCAGCCGCAGCCACCACCTGACGCTGGCGACGGTTCATCTGCGTTCGCGCCTTGAGCAGCAGACGGACGCCGGCCGAGCTGATGTATTCCACCGCGCCCAGATCAAAGGCGATCAGGGTGGGTTCGCTGGTCAGGATGTAGTCCAGCTGCGCCTCGATGCCGTCGCTGGTCTCGGCGTCCAGGCGACCACGCAGGGTGATCACGGCGGTGCCGTCGGCGCAATGCTGGACTGCGAGCGCTCCCATCAACTTCCTCCATTCGGCTCAGGTGGTCGGAGCCAAGGCAACGCAAAAACTCAGGTGATTGAAGGCACCGTGGCGCTCATGAGTGCCCTCGGTGGTGAAATGACGGACCAGCGGCAATCCCACGCCCCCCTTTTCGTCGGGTTCGATCAGTTCGGCGAGGAAGGGGTTGAATTCATCGCCGGAGTCCAGCCAGTCACACCAGACTTCGTCGCCGTCCCGAATCAGGGTCAGGCGCACGTCGATGATCGTCCGGGTCGAGCGATCGTGGTGGTAGAGATTGGTCAGCAGTTCTTCCAGCACCAGAATCAGATCATCCAGGGCATCGTCGAGCAGGCCCGCCGTGTCGGCAAACTCGGTCTGCAACTCGTGCAGCTGGCGAGTGATGCTCGGCACGTCCTTGAGCCGAATGGTCCATTCGGTCCGGGCTGAACCCTGGTTGGGTGATCGGGTTGAAAGCTGCATGCGCACGTTCCGTAATGCGGGCCTAGCTTCATCAAGCATCTAAGATTAGCAAGCCCGGGCACATTACGTCGCCTTTCTTTGCGTTTAGCTGCCAGTCAGGCTGATAACTGCGAGCTGTACCGGGGTGGGGCAGATGTCGTGCGTTTAGCTTGAACTAAACTTTTGGCACTGGACCCGGCTGACTCTCGGAGTGCGACCACCGTCGCCCGCGCCTCGGCGCGCCGCCAACCGGAGACTGTCGATGACCAAGACCCTACCCAAGCAAGCATGGTTGTTCAGCAATCCCAACCGACCGCGCGCCGCGCGAGTACTCGCCCTGTGGGCGACCATCGTTCTGCACATCATCATCGTTGGCGTGATGCTGGCGGCGGTGGCGCCGCAGGTGTTCACGCCCAGCCAGCGTCTGACGCCTGCGCAATCACCGCTCTGGGACGACCCACCACCGCCGCCACCGAAACCGGAGGTAGTGGAAATCGTCCAGCAACAGGCGCCGCCGCCGACGTTGGTGGTCCCGATTTCGCCGCCGCCGGTGCCGGTAGCGGTCTTTGTGCCGGAGATCACCGAGGTGGCCGTTGCCGAGCCGCAGCGAATGGCAAATCCGAATATCGAGCTGCCGCTGGTCTCGAACAGCGTGCAGAGCGAGGGTGCCGGCCTGGGGCAGGGCACCGATCTGCGCTCCGGGATCGACTACCACTGTCGCAAGCCGGTGCGCTATCCGCGCACGGCGGAGCGCAACCACTGGCAGGGCAGCGTGCGCCTGCGCGCACGGATCGCGCCAAACGGCACCCTGGCGGCGCTGAATCTGGCTGAGTCCAGCGGCCACAGTGTGCTTGATCGCGCGGCAGAGAGTTGGCTGAACAAGTGCACTTTCAGCGCGCCGGTGCTGGATGCCGGATCAGTCGAACGCGTTGGAGAGGTGACCGTGCACTTCGTGCTGCAGTAGTCAGCCGCGCGCGCGATTCAGTCGTCTGCTGACTTTAGCGGGTAGCGCAGAACCGGTCCTGGTGTCTTTTCACTCAGCACCAGGACCGCGCTGCAGTCGCGGGTAAAGGCGATCGCCTCGGCCTGCGGCACCAGCGGCGTGGGCAGGGTCAGCGGCAAGGGATCGCGCCGAGTGACTGCGCGCGCCCAGCTTTCACCAGGCTGGCGCAGGAAGCGCTGAATGCTGCTGTAGGTCAGTACCCACAGTTCCCGGCCGTCGCAGCTGATATCCATTGCGGTCGGCTGATGGCGATAACGCGCGTAGCGGGGGTCGATCTTTCGCTCGGCGGCAGTGGAGGTGGGCAACCGCGGAATTTGCGCCACAAGTCTGGCCACCTGCGGTCCGGGTGCACGCAGGTCGACCGAATAGAGCGCGGGTGGGGTAGTGCGTTTGCTGATCATGTAGGCCCGCGGCCGCTTCGGGTCGACGATCAGGGATTCAACGTCGTGGGGACCGTCCGGGAAGGTGAACTCGATCTGCTGATGGACGTCAATCTCGCTGACGCTGCCGTCGCTGGGCGGCTCGGCCACCAGATAGAGGGAAATCTGCTGGCGTTTGCCCTCGTTGTCGCCGGTGTCGGCAATCGCCAGAAAGGGACCCTGACCGTGATCGAAGCTGGCCAGGTCTTCCCAGTCGCGATTCTGCGCGCCGCGTACGCTGACCGTGCTCAGCAGGCTCCCGCTGGGACTCATTGCCAGCAGTTCGGCCGGGTTGCCGCTGTCATTGATTACCCAGATCACGTTGTCGCTGACCCGTGAACTGACTGCCCCGCTGGCCTCGGCCAGGCGCGGGTCGGTAATCAATCCCGCGATATGGGCGGTTGGCTCACTGGCCGCGGCAACTCCAGTGCTCAGAGCCAGCAGCAGGATCAGCCGATGCGCTGCCTTCACGGTTCTTCGGCGCCCCTGATTTCGCTGATCCGCATCGATCCCAGCAGATTGATCGAGGCATAGAATCGGGTGGGGTCGCCGTCGCCCAGCGCCAGCGCAATGTGCCCGCTGTTGAAGTCGCCCAGCGCCGCGTCATAACCGACCCAGCCGCCTTCCACTCTGGCTTCGATCCAGGCATGAGGCACGAATACGCCGCGTTCGCCGGCGAATTCCGACACGTAGGCGAAGCCGGTCAGCACCCGGGTGGGAATCCCGCCGGCGCGACCGATCGCCGCCAGCAGCAGCGCGTGCTCGGTGCAGTCGCCGCGCTTGCTGCGGGCGACTTCGAGCGCCGAGGCATAGCCCACGCTCAGGGTCTTGCCCTCAATGTAGCGGGCGACGAAGGCTTCGGCGTCCTCCATCCTCGATGCCTTGCTGCGATTGGCTGGCCCCAGCGCCTGTCGCGCAAGGTTGACGATCTCGGCATCCTCGGACTGCAGCCATGGCGTCGGCTGCAGGTCCTGCGGCAAGGCTTCGGCCAGGTCCAGCCCGGGTTGTGGGCGGACCAGCAGCCAGCCGTCCGCCTGGGGTTGCTGGTGACCGGTGGTTGGCAGTCCGGCCAGGCCATCGCCGCTGAGGCGAAAGCGAACCGGCTGGTGCGGGTTGATTCGCTGTTCAGTGGGAGCGCGCAGGAGCAGTTGCTGCAGGGACTCGGCACCCTGATTGGGCGCCATCGCGCAGGCCTGATCACACTGCACGATTTCCACCTTCATCCCCAGCATGTCCATGCTGATCCGCTGCGGTACATAGTGGTCGTCGACAAATGCCAGCGCACGGACCGGCGGATCCGAGTAGTGAATGGCCTGTTGAACTTCGATCAGGGAGCGGTCCTGATCCAGCACCTCGGTGCTCTTGCGCTCACCAATCCGGGTGACCACGCGCACGCTGCTCTGCAGGCTGGGCTGAAAGGCGAGGAACTCCACTTCGCTGCCTGGGCGCATGCCGCTGGCCAGGATCGCCTGCCTTTGCCCCTCGAACAGCAGCGCATCGGCGGGCAGGACCAGCGAACTTTCGGTTTCGACGCCGCCAACCTCGGTGATGACCTTGAAGCGCCCGTCCGGCTGACGCTCGCCGCTGAAGCGACTGACGATGCCCGACATCTCCATCTCCGCGCGAAATGCCAGCGGAGTGCCGTCGCTGGCTTCCACCGCCTCTTCCATCGAGCGCATGTCGATGGTGACGCCGGCACGACGCAACTGCAGGCTCATCGATTCGCGGGTACGAACCTTGTCCGACCATTCCTCGCGTTCGCTCAGCGCGTGCCCCGCCTTCAAGCCGTCGAAAAGCACCGCCTGCCAGTGCTGCTCCAGCTTCGAATCAGTGGCTGATGCAGTTGCGGCTGCAGTGAGCGCCAGGCAGCAGAGCAGCGCGCGAAAGGTTGGTCGCCGCTGCCAGCCGGCAGTCGCATCGGAGGTGCTAGGACTCAGCATCATGGGCAGGGGCAGCTGGGTGCAAAGTCGGGCATTGTGCCACCCCCGGTGATGAACCGCAGGCAAATCATTGCGCCGCGATCACAGGGCCCGGCTACAATCGCCTGCGGCTGCTCACAGGAAACGCTCATGACTGTCATCGGTACACCGCGATCGTCCTCTGCCACCCGACTGATGCTGCTGGGTTCGGGCGAGTTGGGCAAGGAAGTCGCGATCGAGGCGCAGCGGCTGGGCGTGGAAGTGATCGCAGTCGACCGCTACGCGAATGCGCCGGCGATGCAGGTGGCGCACGCCAGCGCGGTGATCAACATGCTCGATCCGGTGGCGCTGGAAGGGCTGATCCGGGAGTGGCAGCCAGACCTGGTGGTGCCGGAAATCGAAGCCATTCATACCGCTACGCTGGCCAAACTCGAGGCCGAGGGTCAGCTGGTGATCCCCACCGCGCGGGCCGCCCAGCTGACCATGGATCGCGAAGGCATTCGCAGGCTGGCAGCGGAAACGCTGAGGCTGCCTACCTCACCCTACCGTTTCTGCGACGACCGCGAGGCTTATCTGGCTGCGGTGCAGGCGCTGGGCTATCCCTGCGTGGTGAAACCGCTGATGAGCAGTTCGGGCAAGGGGCAGAGCCTGCTGCGTAGCGCCGACGACATCGAATCGGCGTGGAACTATGCGCAGGAGGGGGGGCGCGCCGGGGGCGGACGGGTGATTGTCGAGGGCTTCGTCAACTTTGATTTCGAGATCACCCTGCTGACCGTGCGTCATCGCGGCGGGACCAGTTTCTGCGAACCCATCGGGCACTACCAGGTTGACGGCGACTATCGCGAATCCTGGCAGCCGCAGCCGATGTCGGCGGTCGCCCTGGAACGTGCACAGGAGATCGCCAGGGCGGTGACCGACAACCTTGGCGGTCGCGGCGTGTTTGGCATCGAGCTGTTCGTTTGCGGCGACGAGGTGTTGTTCAGCGAAGTCTCGCCGCGTCCCCACGACACCGGTCTGGTCACTCTGATTGGACAGGATCTGTCCCAATTCGCATTGCACGTGAGGGCGATTCTGGGCTTGCCGATTCCGGCGATCCGCCAGCGCGGCGCATGCGCCTCCGCGGCACTGGTGGCAGAGGGCCACGGCAAGGCGATGCGCTATCACGGCCTCGATCGCGCCCTCGCCGAGCCGGATACCGAATTGCGGTTGTTCGGCAAGCCGGAAGTGCAGGGTCAGCGCCGGGTGGCGGTCTGTCTGGCCCGTGGCGACGACTTGTTCAGCGCCCGCGAGCGCGCCCGTCGCGCGGCGGAGCAGATTCGGGTGGAATTTGGGTAGAGCGAGATAGGGCCCAGAGTCCAGGGAGCAGGGCCCAGGGAGCAGGGGTTGGTGCAGTTGATCTGGCTGGGCCCTGGGCCCTCTGCCCTTGCCCTTCGCCTCATCAGCCCTTGAATT
>JAGRJL010000547.1:0-414 GCA_020442775.1 Lysobacterales bacterium
CTTCGCTACGCTGGATCGGCCTCGGTTTCGCTCCATCGCGAGGACGACCGCTGGGTGCTTGAGGTGGAAGATCGCGGTCCGGGAATTCCGGAGTCGCAGCTGGACCAGCTGACCCAGCCTTTTCGGCGTCTGGATGAATCACGCAACGCTGAATCCGGTGGCGTTGGGCTGGGCCTGGCGATCGTGCGAACGGTGGCCTTGCGTCATCGCGGAAGCTTCAGCTTGTGCAATCGCCATCACGGCGGCCTGCGCGCGCGGATTGAGATCCCGGAGGGCGTCAATCAGGTCTAGCCCGCATTATTCATGAACCTTCTACTGCGGCTTCCGCAGGTGCGCTGTGGCGCGGTTTGCTCCCTGCTATCGACTCGACGTACCGTCAGTACGCCTTTGCCGATCTTAAGGTCCGCGAACCGC
>JAGRJL010000547.1:430-1519 GCA_020442775.1 Lysobacterales bacterium
GCGAAACCCTCGCGACGAACATTCATGAATAATGCGGGCTGGCGCGTTGAACCCTCACTCCTTGAACTCATTTCGCGATTGATTGCGCCGCCTTGCCTCCTCCAGGCATTGCCCGACGGAAAGAACCCGTCAACCTGCTTTCGGGACACCACGCCAGCGCGGAGATTCGTGGCTCCCCGGCCGCTGCCGCAGACTGCTGCAGCTCGGTCGGCAAAGCGCCCGGTGGACGCTGCCTATTGCAGCGAACGGGTGAGCGCACGCCCGTTTTCCCGCATCGCGCGCCAATCGCCGCGGGTGTGGCACACCAGCTTCTCCAGGCGCGAGCCCAGGACCCTGGTTTTGGCGCAAACGATGACGTCGTGCGACCACTTCTCTTCCATAGTCAGCCCGCGATTGTCCATTCCGCGCTCCAGCGTTGAAGAGAGTGATTGGGCGTTGTGAAAACGGTCCTCGGTTTCGACCTGCGGCAGTGTTTGGGTCTCCGTCTCGGGGTCAGTGTGCAGGTCGCCGGCAGTTGCTTCGGGCTCTGTGGTCTGCTCTGCGCACCAGGCGCCGGTGGAGCCCAGGATGGTCAGTGCCAGAACTGCGCCAAGGATGGTTTTCATAAGCCGTCTCCGTGGTTGCCTCAATAGGGCGAGCATGGTTGGGTCCGGGTCTGCTGCGCTCGCGGTCGGTTGCTACCCATTTCAGTGACTCGAAATGCGGCGGGCAGATCCGTCACCTCCACCTGCCCAGATTCCCTTGATCAAGCCTGTCAGGCTAGCCCGGAGGTTGATCGAGGGTCTCAATCCATTGCCCGCTGCTGCCGTCAATCATTGCCCAGCGATCGCCATCGCTGCGGCGGAGCTTGACTGCGATGACGCTGCGGCCCGGCAGCAGCCTGATTTCGGCGTGCACCGCTTCGCCCTCGCTGCGGCGGCTGGCGGTCGCCACCGCATCCACCAGGCTGACCGCGGTCATCTGCACATCCAGCCGGTGGTCTTCGTCTTCCATCAGCTGTTCGCTGATTTCTCCGCTGCCGGCATCGAGGGTCATGTTCAGGGTCTGCTCGCCGACCGCGAAGTCAATCGAGTATTCATCGCGCTCCAG
>JAGRJL010000548.1:0-643 GCA_020442775.1 Lysobacterales bacterium
CTGCCGGAAGATGACTACCAGATCGGCGACCTCAGCGCGGCGCTGACGCTGGATCGCCTCGACAGTCTGTATTTCCCGCGCGAGGGCTACTACGCCCGGCTCGGCATGCTCGCCTCGCGCAAGGCAGCTGGCGCCGACAGCAACTTCGTGCAGACCGATCTGGACCTGCTCGCCGCCCATTCCTTCGGCAAGCACGCGCTGCAGTACGGCCTGCGCCTGCACGGCACCACCTCCGGCGATGCGCCGATTCAGAGCCTGTATCGACTGGGCGGCCGCGGCCGCGGCATCGGCTACCGCCGCAATGAAATCAGCGGGCAAAACTACTTCGTGCTGGTCGGCGGCTATCTGTATGAGTTGGCCGATGTGTTCGGCCGCGGCGCCTTCGTCGGCGGCTCACTGGAATACACCAACGTGTGGCAATCCCGCTCGGACATCGCCTGGGACGATGGGGTGGTTCACGCCGGATTCTACTTAGGCTTCGATTCCTGGATCGGGCCGATGCTGCTCGGCTACGGCGCCCGCGAAGGCAGCGAGGGCACCCTGTTCCTGGAGATCGGGCGGCAGTTCTGAGCTTGGGCCAGTCGCGGCCGGTCCGGTCAGGCAACCCGCCGGCCGGGACTATCGGGTCCCGGCAGCGGTGATC
>JAGRJL010000548.1:692-3720 GCA_020442775.1 Lysobacterales bacterium
CACCTTCGCTTGCTACAGCCCGCCCTCGGCAAAAGCCACCCGCTGCTTCTCCAGATAATCCTCGAAGGCTCGATCGTAAGCGAGGATCCAGTTGGCTTCGGTCGCTGCGCCGGCCTTGTTGATGCCATAGCCCGGCACCGCAAAGCTTTGCCGACCGCCCGGACCTTCGGCGTCGATCTGGATCAGCAGCTTGGCCTCCATCGAGACCGCCCAGAAACCGGGAGAGAACCAGGCCCAGAACTCCTTGATTCCCACGTTCAGGCGCATGGCGCCGGCGGGCGCGGCTTCACCGGCCTCCAGCACCTGATAGCCGCGCTCGCGCAGGCCGGTTGCGACCAGATCGCGAGTCAGGGTCTCCACGGTGTCGCCGCCCTCCAGCATGATGTCGCCCAGCGCCATCCCGTAGGAGTTGCGCTTCCTGGCTACTGCGCGCTTGCGACCCTCCGCGTCGAGTTCGAACTTTTCCCCCTTCTTCAGCGAGGGAATGCTGGGGTCACGCGGGTCTTGCTGAAACTCGCGCTGATCGCTCACCGCCAGGATCACTGCGGTCTGGCCATTGGACGGACCAGCGGCGCCTGCCGGCACCCGCAGACTCATCTCGCCGCGCGAGGTGGCACAGGCGTTGAACAGGAGCAGAATCGAAATCAGACCCAGCAGTCGAAACGCACGGAATGCGGTCACCATAAATCTCCAGCAGATGCGCCGAAATGGCGCGTTGGAGGGGACGCTAGCACCGCTGTTGCAGTCACGATAGACCCTCAACAAGGAACAAAGCAGGGTCGATTGATCCCGGCGGCACTCAGTCCTCAAAGCCCCCCGAAAACGCTCGCTTGCAGGGGCTGCACTTCGCCGCAAAAGTCCCGCGCGCATCGCCGTTCTGAATGCTCACGCCCCACTCCGACGCCAGCACCACGACCTGCTCGCTGCTGCCGCATTGGGGACATTGAAAGTCGAACAGATGGCTCTGCACGTGATCCTGTGCGGCGATGCCTGGGCCTCGGTAGGCCAGAAAGGCCGGATGCGGCGACTCGAATCCGGGCGGATACTTCGCCATCTGCTGCGCCTGGGCGAAGTACTCACCCACCCAATAGAGTGACTGGGCCTGGGAGAGCTTCTGGTCGAGAAAGGCCCGAACGTGTTCAGGAATCCCCGAGGAAGGACCGGGAACGGCGCCCGAGCCGGTTGCGCGCATCGATTCCTCTGCTTCGCGCTGCCAGTCAGTGAGCCCCTGCTGGATCGCCGCATAGGTCGTGTCGGTGGGCATGGGCACTCCTCGATACCAGAACGATCGGTACGCAACCGGCACCGGGGCAATCGCTCGCCGTTTCTCTGCGTTCGCGATTCTCCGCCGTTGCCGGCGCACGAACAGCCACAGCCCGCTGAAGCTGACCCAGCTCAGCACGACAGCGATCACCAGCAACGATAGGCGGTGCCCCGTCCACCCGGTCTTGCCAGCGTGGAGCGGATAGAGGCTGTTGTAAAGCTGCGGACCCAGTCCCAGCCGAGTCGCGTCGATCCGCTGCAGTGTCCGTCCATTGCGGGGATCGAGCAGCAGATAGGTGCGGCCGTTGGGATGAAGCTCTTGTGGCTGCCGTAGCCGCAGCTGCAGCGGTTGGCCGGGTGCAGACGGCAGGCGAATCATCCGCAGCGCTGCTTCAGGAAACGCCGCTTTGGTGCTATTCAAGGTCTTGGCCCAGTCAATCGGCGTCGACGGACCGATGGTGGAAATGCGGATTGGATCGGGGCGGTCAGGTCCGTGCTTTCCGAACAGCGCATTGAGCGAGCTTTGGGCCGCGCCATCGAAAACCAGCGCGATCCCGGAGAACCCCATGAACGCGATGCCGAGGCTGATCAGCACACCCTGGGCGACGTGCGAACGCAGCAGCGCGGCACTGGTGCTGCGACGAGGCAACCACTGGCGCAAGGCCAGCTGGCGGCGGCGCGGCCACCACAGCCACAGACCCGACAGCAGCATCAGGATCAAGCTCGCGCCGACGACTCCCACCAGCCAATGCCCGGGCTCACCGGCCAGCAGATGCGCGTGTGCATCGAAGGCAAATCCCGGCAGGCTCTGCCACACGGTCCACTCGGCGATCAGATGACCGTCGTCAGCTGCATGCAGAGCCCGGCCTCCATCTGGCAGGTAGCGGATGAAGGCCGGAAGCGTCGTGGTGGGCATGGCAATGGTGCCACCGCCAGTGCCAACGGCTTTGGCGACCGTCGCTATCGCCGTGGCGCTGATCGCCGGATCTGTCGCCTGACCCCGCAGCTCGGGCAGGCGCCAGCGATAGTAGTCGTCGGCGAACAGCAGCAACGCGCCGCTGCCGGCAAGCACCAGCACCAGCACGGCCGCCAGCGCGCCCAGCCAGCGATGGATAGCTGCCAGGAGCCGCACGGATCAGAAGCTGTGCTGCCAGCCCAGCGAGAGGCTGCGCCCGCTGCCGGCGAAGAAGGTGTCATTGCGCTGTCCGGTCTCGACCTGGGAGAAGTAGGTGACGTACTGGCGATTGAACAGATTCTCCACCCCCAGACTCAGCCGACCGACCGGGCTGTCCCAGGCCAGGATCAGGTCCACCAGACTGTAGCCGTCGAAGTTCGCGTTGCCGCTGGACGTCAAACCATCAAAGTCGCGATCGGACAGCAGCGCGCCCTGTGCGCGCAGGCTCCATTCCGGCGCAATCTCACCCTGCAGGTAGAGGTTGAAGCGATTCGGGCCAATGTTGAGGCCATCCAGGTCGCTGTCGACTCGCCCGTCGTTGTTCGAATCGAAGCGCCCGTTGCTGTGACTGAAGTTGCCGCCCAGCAGCCAGCCGGAATCCCACAGATACTCCAGGGACACTTCCACCCCGTCGATCTCGGTGCGCTGGCGCTCGACTTCGAAAATCCCCTGCGAATTGAGCCGCAGCAGGGAACCGTTGTCAGCGGTGGAGTCGAACACGGCGATGCGCGCGCGCAGGCTGCCTGGGGTCCACTCCAGCCCCAGCTCGCGGTTGTCGCTGACGATGGGCTCAACCGCGATCAGGCGGTC
>JAGRJL010000549.1 GCA_020442775.1 Lysobacterales bacterium
AGGGCAGGCCATTGGCATCGGTCTGGACTTCGCCGCCGCTGACCACCTTGCCCATGATGTCGTTGCCGCGATCCGGATAGCCGGCGATGGTGAACACATGGCTGTGGTCGGCCGAGACGATGATCAGGGTGTCCTCGGCCGAAGTCTTCTCCACCGCGGTGCGAACCGCGTCGGACAGAGCGATCGCGTCGGTCAGCGCGCGATAGGCGTTACCGGCGTGATGGGCGTGATCGACCCGACCACCCTCCACCATCAGGAAATAGCCGCTGTCATTGCGCGCCAGAATGTCGATGGCCTTGGCGGTCATCTCGGCGATGCTGGGTTCGCCGCCGGCATCGTTGGGGCGATCGTGCTCGTACTCCATGTGCGAGCGCTCAAACAGACCCAGCAGATGGTCGGTGCGCTCCGGGTTGATCGCGTCAAACTGGCTCTGGTTCCAGACGAAGGCGCTGTTGGCGCGGCGCTGGGCCCATTCACTGGTCAGATCGCGACCGTCCTTGCGGCTACCGCTGCGGCTGGTGTCTTCCGGATCCATTGAGGTCTCCGGAATGAAGTTGCTGCGGCCGCCGCCGAGGACCACTTCGATGCCGTCACCGAAGGGGAATTCGATCAGCTGGCGGGCGATATCGCGGCAGCCGTTGGCGATCGCCTCGCTGCTCAGGTTGGCGTCCGATTCCCAGTTGCGGTTGGCGGTGTGGGCGTATGTCGCAGCCGGTGTGGCGTGGGTGATGCGCGCGGTGGAAATCACTCCGGTGGACATGCCCGCGGCTTCGGCCAGCTCGAGGAAGTTGACCACGCTCTGGCCCTGCGCCGAGGCGCAGTCGTCGAACACTGCTTCCTGGGTCACGCCAATGGTGCCCTGGCGGCTCTTGATCCCGCTGACCATGGCAGTCATGGTCGGCGCCGAGTCCGGGGTCTGGCCGTCGGTGCTGTAGGTCTTCGACAGCGACACGTGCGGGAAGGACTCAAAGGCCAGCGAGTTCTCTTCGCCGCTTTCGCCGCGCTGCTGGCCTTCCAGAATGCGCGCGGCAGAGACGGTGGAGACGCCCATGCCGTCGCCGATGAACAGGATCACGTTCTTGGCGCCGCCGGTGCGGGCCTGCACCTGGGCACCCAGCCGGGCGGCCTGAGCGCCGTCTGCATACCACTGGGCCGCGTTTTCAGCGGAGACTGAAGCGCTGGCTGCCAGCCCGGCCAGACAGGCGGAGAGTACGGTAATGCGCATGGATCAATGCCTCGCGTGGTGAGAGAAGTCGCGAGACTAGTGACAAAGGGTAACGTCGCGGTGGCAGGTCGATGTCGGTTGGGCGACAGCGCTGCGCAAGGAATATGACAAGACCGCCAGACCGCTGTCAGGGCGGGATAACTGATCGGGTACGGCGAGGATCTCTTGCGGGTTCGCGATCTTCCCAGGGGTGCGTGGATGGTCGCTGCGCCGGACTTCACCAATCTCGGCGCGTCGCCAATTGGCGCTGCAGGCAGCGGGCGGGCAGCTCGATCCGACAACGCCTAAACTACAGCCCTCGAACGACCAGAGAAGCGGATGACCCAACTGCTCCCAGACCAGCGCCTGGCCGGATACCGGGTAATCGGTCCGCTCGGCCGAGGCGGGATGGCGGCGGTCTATCGTGCCTATGAGAGCGATCTGGACCGCGAGGTTGCGCTGAAAGTGCTGCCGGCAGAACTGCTGGAGCAAAGCGGGTTCGCCGAGCGCTTCGCCCGCGAAGCCAGGCTGATCGCGCGGCTGGAGCATTCCAACATCGTGCCGGTGTACGCCAGCGGAGTGGATCAGGGGATCCCGTGGATGGCGCTGCGGCTGGTCAGCGGCGGCACCCTGCAGGACCTGCTGGAGGCCGGAAGTCTGGATCAGCGCGAAGCCCTGCGCCTGTTCCAGCTGATCGCCAGGGCCCTCGATCACGCCCACCGCCACGGGGTGCTGCACCGCGATCTGAAGCCGCAGAACGTGCTGGTCAGCGCCGATGGCGAGGTGTATCTGGCCGACTTCGGGATTGCCCGGCTGATGGCCGGAAGCACCGCCCTGACCGGCACGGGCGCGATTCTGGGCACGCCCCACTACATGGCCCCGGAGCAGGCGCAGGGCGAGAAGCTGGGTCCGCCCTGCGATATCTACGCATTGGCGGTGATCCTCTATCGCTGGCTTTGCGGCACGGTGCCTTTCGATGCCGATACCCCGCTGGCGGTGCTGATGCAGCACGTGCAGTCGCCGGTTCCGGTCGCGCCGATGCAGGCGATTCCCGATGCGGCCCGCGAGGTGCTGCTCAGGGGCCTGGCCAAGGATCCAACTGCCCGCTGGGAGACGGCCGCGTCGATGGTGGAGGCGCTGGAGCAGGCATTGACTGCGGGCGTCGCTCCGGTCAGAAACTCCACCTTCGCAGTCGCGGCGGGCAAGGCGGCGACCTCGGCGGTGGCCGCGCAGCGCCCGCCAACGATGACAGCGCCGGCGCAGTCCGGACAACCATCGGCGGCGATTCCCGCGCGCCGCTGGCCGGGTCTGCTGTTGCTCTCGCTGGGATTGCTGGTGGCCGCCGGTTGGGCCGCAAATCACTGGCAAGTGATTGATCTGGCGGCGTTGACCAGATCGGGTGATTCGCCAACGTCGGCGCCAATAGCCGAGCAGGCGTCGGAGCAGTCCTCGGCCGATCCCGCGCTGATTGGTCGGGCGCAGCGGGCGCTGCAGCAGCTGGGCTATGACGTGGAGCCTTCAGCGGCCATGGACGCCGCCAC
>JAGRJL010000550.1 GCA_020442775.1 Lysobacterales bacterium
ATCCACTCGTTGAGCTCGCCCGTCTCGATGTGAAGCTGATCGTTCTGGACGATCACCGGAAAATCATCAAGGACGAAGCTGCCGTAAAGTCCGGGAATGTAGACGAAAAATGAGATCAGCAGCCCGAATGCCAGGACCATTAGCGCATGTCGACTGCTCTGATACTGACCGGCAGAGAGCGCCGGTTTTGGGATGGCGTCTATCAATCTGAGACTCCGTTTTGACCATGGTGATCTGCCTGACCGGGGTCGCAATCAGATCCGTCCGACCCAAGCTGTCTCAATCGCAAAGCCAAGGTGTCGGTGTTTTGTCTGCCGATGCGATCGTTGGGGTCGAGCCGATCGTAGAGCTGCTGCAATGTCTCCCGGGCCCGCTCCAGTGCACACGTCGTCATGAGTACTTCAACCAGCATTCCGCCGACTGCAGCCTGTGCATTACCTTCGGACCAGGCTGTTGTGAGGTGCTGTTCGGCCTGTTGCCATTGCCTCAGCTCGAACAACTGCCGACCCAGGAGATAGCGCAGCTGCCATTTGGTGGGATCGGATTCCGGGTCCAGCGAATGCTTCAGCCAGAGTTCCCCGAGCGCGACGACTTGCGACTGCCGCAGCGAATCACAGGCTCCTTCGGTCGCAGTTCGAGACAATATCGTGAACGCCGTAAGGTCCCCTGGGCTGAGTCTGGCGGGCGCCAGAGGTTCGATGGAACTCGGATCGACCACCCGACCAGCACGGCATTCCAGGCTGGTTTGGTAGATCTGTGCCAGGCGTCGATCGGTCGGGCTGACCACCGAGCGCATGGCTGAAAGCACACTGATGGCGCCCGCAATATCGCCGTTGGACTCGAGCAGCAGCGCAAGATCCAGTGAAGCTCGTGCCGATTCCGGATGCGCAGCGATGGTGTGCCTGTAGAGCAATTGTGGGTGGCTCCAGACCTGGGCCAGGCTTGCTGTTTGCATGGCGAGCAGCGCAAGGGCTGCGACAGCCGTTGTGCCAAGCGCTGACGAAGGGCCGGTCAGCCGCCGATTGGGAAGCAAATTCGCAGCCCAAATCGACAGATCCGCCAGGGCAATCAGGAGTCCGAGTGACGGGAAGTAGTTGCGGTGTTCGAAGTACAGCTCAAGGGGAAGGAAACTGGCTTCAAGCGAGTGACCCACCAGGAAAATTGCCAAGCCGACGGCAATGCGGGGTCTGCGCCGGCGAATTCGCCATCCAAATGCGATCAGCGCGAGCAGCGCAAGCAGACTGACCACCGTAGTCGGCGGCGAAAACAGCCCGCTGGATCCGGCATAGCCGTCGTGAAAGAGGGTCATGCTCTGGTAGTTGGGAAGGGCCAGCGCGGCGAGATAGTTCCAGATTACTCTGGGCTCGGTCAGCAGGCGTTCCTCCATCGAGAAGCTGCGCGAGCCAAAGGCATCCAGCAAAGCGTGAGATTGCCACAGAGCCCATGATCCGATCAGCAAGATCGATCCAGCCACGCAGAGCACGGCGAACAGGCGAACCGGTTTGGAGCGCTTTGCAAACAGCGTGAACTCAACGCAGCCGCACAACAATGGCAGCAAGGCCCCGGTTTCCTTGGACAGCAGAGCCAGCAATCCGGCCGCCGCGGGGACCGCGAAGAGTGCGAATATCCGAGGTCTCGAAGGGTTCCTCTCGACCTGGTCGCGGATCGTCAGATAGGCGTAAAGTCCAGCAAGAAGGAACAGCGTTGACAACTGAGTCATTCGCTGAACCGCGTAGAGGACCGTCGAAACCTGCAGCGGATGCAGTAGCCAAAGGCTCGCTACGATGGCGGCAACCATTCGCTGCGAAGGGCCGTTCTCCGGTGCGCCCTGAAACAGTCGTGCAGTTAGCAGGAAGACCAAAACACTGCAGAGCACATGCAATATCAGATTGCTCAGCTTCAGCGCCCACACGGAGGGTCCCATGACAGATGCGCTGAGTACAAAGCTGGCCATACTGACTGGCCTGCCGAGTGGGCCGGAATTGTTTCCGACAATGACCTGCCAGCCGCTTTGCTGGCCGTTCACCCAACGTTGCCATTCGCGAAGGTTGTCCCAGTCGTCCAGCAACAATGGCCCAGAAAGGCCAGGCCAGTAGACCATGAAAGCTATAGCGATGGCGGCACCTAGCAACAGCCAGGCCCAAGGCTCCGACAAATGGCGGTGGTCGATGTTTTTGGGTCGAGAAAACACAGTTCCGTTGTCGGCCAGGTTCGCGTGATCGCACTAGCGCCTGAGCGTGCCGCAATCGCCTCTGGATGTCGATCCGACGGGGAACTGAATGATCGGAGCGCGCAGCGACAGCGGGGACAGGTCCAAAAAAAACCCCGGCACCGAAGTGCCGGGGTTCTCACAAGCTGGCTTGCTACGACGCGTTAGCGACAAGTAGCCGGCGCACACGCAGCGTTGGTGCTGGTGCAGGTCCAGTCAACGTTGGAGGTCGCAGTCACGCTGGGGGTGAAGGTGAATGCCGGCTCACCATTGGGGCAGCTGGTATTCGCAGCGGTAACGGTGATGGCGCCGTTTGCCGCGGCGTATGCCCACGAGGCCACGTACTTCGAGTTGGCCGGCGGAGTAAAGCCGGAGGACGCGAGTGACGGCGCAAAGGTGCGGCTGTTGGACAGATAGTACTCAGCAACGGCGAGCTTGGCCGGAGCGGCGGCATACACCGCTTCAGACGCACGGGCGCGGG
>JAGRJL010000551.1 GCA_020442775.1 Lysobacterales bacterium
TGAACAAGCTGGTCGATCCGGCCACCAACGACGGCCTGCCGCCCTTTTTGATCGGCAACGAGGACGGCACCGATTCGGGGATGATGATCGTCCAGTACAGCGCCGCGTCGCTGGTCAACGATCTCGCCGCGCGGGCGCAGCCAGCCGCAGTCTATTCGGTGCCGACCAGCGCCAATGCCGAAGATCACGTGTCGATGGGCGCCAATGACGCCCTGCACGCCTACAAGCAGACCGCCGATCTGGGCCGGGTGTTGGCGATCGAGCTGCTGGTCGCCACTCAGGCGCTGGAATACCGCCTGCAGATCCTCGACGCCGCCCGCGAACTGGCCGCCGATCCCGACCCCCAGCGCCTGCGCAGCCGCCTGCGCAATCTCTCACCGGTCACCGCCGCGCAGACCGAGCGCCTGGAGCAGGACATCGATCAGCTGCGCGCCGACCTGGCCGAGCTGGCCCAGGCCAAACCCGGCCGCGCCGCGCAGCAGGTGCTCGATCGAGTACGCGAAGCCGGCATCGCCTTCGTCGACCGCGACCGCCTGCTGGGGCCGGATATGCGGATTGCCGAGGCGCTGGTGGAGAGTGGGGAGTTGTTGCACGGCTAGGGCCCAGGGCCCAGGATCTAGAGCGGAGAAAGGGCCCAGGAAAGCGGGCCCAGCTGGGCTAGGCGGTTAGCTGGGAGCGGCTGGCATTGATTGCGAGCGCCCATTGTTGGATGCGCGGCCTTGGCCATTGAGGTGGCGGACTAGCAGAATCAGCGCCGAGACCAGCCAGAACCCGGTAGCCAGCACGGACGCAAATAGAGGCGCGATAAGCAGCCCACCGCCATCGTGATTGAGCATCCATTCCTTGGCTTCGGCGCTGCTGGCCGCTGCACCCAACTCGTCCCACCAAGTCATCAGCACGATGACGGGAACGAGCACCGAGAACATCGCGAGCAGGGTGACGAGCAGCAACGCTGCGAACTTGCGGGAATGCCATGCCGCGATGATCAGCGCCAAACTGCCCAGACAGGCAGGAAACAGGGTGAACCAAGCCCCCAGTTGCTCTCGTTCTTGCATGATCGCGACAAATTCCGGGTTCATGGGTCGGCCTTGATGTCCGTGCTTCGAGCCACTTTGTACCTGAGTTTCAGAACTGAGTTATGCCATTTCGCGGGCGTCTCCAGCGATGCTTCACGCGCCGAAGCTGGGCCCTGGGCCCTCCACTCTGGGCCCTATCTGCGCCCCTCGCTCAGGTTAGGATCCAGCAGGACCACCGTCGCATCATCGGGCAGCTGACCTTGAGCCGCGCGGATGGCCGCAAAGTGGTTCTTCGCTCCGGCAGCCAAATCAGCTGTGCCAAACAGGCGCATCGATTGCGCCAATGGCACGTAGCGATAGGCCCCGTCGGTCATCAACAGCAGCCGGTTGTTCAGACGGCAGCAAAAGCTGCGGACAATCGCGCTGCCGCTGCCGAGTAGCGGCTTTCGCGAAGCAGACTCGGTCAGATCCAGAAGCTCACCTTGCCCATCCAGCGTCCAGGCCACGCTGTCGCCCACCGCAGCGCCAACCAGTTCCTCGCCTTCGATCAACACCATCACCAGCGTGGTCATCCCGCCCTCGCCAACCAGCGCCAGATGCTGGTCGATGTGGTAAAGCAGCCCAGAAAGCGCCGATTCGTTGTCGAGCCTGCCGCTCTGCGCGGCAGCAAGCGCCATCCCCACCGCTTGCTGCGCCGCCAGCTTTCCATTCCCGGTTCCACCGGCGCCGTCAGCCACAATCGCGCAGCGAAGCCTCGGGCCCGACCACATCGCGAACGCATCCTCGTTGACCTTGCCGCTGCCCTCGCTAAACCCCCGCATTGCCACTCCCAACTCGTTACCGGAACCAGCTGGGCCCTGGGCCCTCCACCCTGGGCCCTTTCTCCGCCCTCAGCTAAGAAACATCCCCTGCAGATCGTTCAGGTAGCGCCAGCCCAGTTCACTGGCCTGCAGCCGACCTGGATCATCCACCAGCAGCCCCTTGGCCCGTGCATCGGCAATCGCCGGCTGCTGGGCGGGATCCAGCCCGGTGCGCTCGCGCAGCAGGCCGGCGGGCACGCCTTCGCGCAGGCGCAGGGCGTTGAGCATGAATTCGAACAGGCGCTGGTCGTCGGCGATCGCTTCGGCGCTGTCCAGTCGCTGGTCGCTGTTCGCCAGTTCCTGATAGCTGCGCGGATTGCGTCGCTTGGCGCTGCGCCACAGACGCCCGTCGCGGCGGGTGAGCTTGCCGTGGGCGCCGGCGCCGATCCCCAGGTAGTCGCCGAAGCGCCAGTAAT
>JAGRJL010000552.1 GCA_020442775.1 Lysobacterales bacterium
TCTCGATGTTTCGCACCGTTCCCGCGACCCTCAGAGGCGCTCCGTTGGCATCACGCTCGACTACCTTTCCGCGGGCGATGACCCAAACCCATCCGCCGTTGGCGTCGCGCAGGCGATGCTCGGACTCGTAATAGTCGGTGTGTCCGTTGACGTGTTGATAAATGCGATCGTTGACCGCCTGCAGGTCGTCCGGGTGCACCTGACCAGCCTTCCAGTCGCTCAAGTCCATTACCGCACTGGGGTCGTGCATGCCGAGGACCCGGTCCAGACCCTCGCGATGAATCTCATTGCTGGCGATGTCCCAGTCCCAGAAGCCGTCGCCGCTACCCCACAGGCTGAGCTTCAGCCGGTCCTCGCGCTGGCGCAGCGCATTGATATGGGCCTTGTGCTGGCGTCGCCGCTTGTCGATACCGATTGCGGCCAGCAGCACCAGCAACAGTGCGCTGGAACCGTAGGCCCACAATGCGCGCTCGCCCAGCCACCAGGTCCCGTGGTCGACGCCATGGCCGGCCGCATGCGCGGCCGCGGCCCCCACCGAAGTGAGCCAGATCGACCATCTGCTGATCAGCTGAACTGCGCGCAAATCTGTGCCTACGTCGCCGTGCCCGCGCTCATGCCATCACAGGCGCGTGCCGATGTCGAGAGCAAAGCCAAAGTTTTTCTTCGCAGTCAATTTGAAAACGGCGCTGGCGTGAACGGTGCTTGCGCCCGCTGGGCAGAGATCGCCGGGGCGTGACCCGCGTCAGCCGCCCGACTAAGCTTGAGCTCTACCCATTGCTCCTCGGATCGGTCAGTGCGCAACTTCTCACAGGTGGCCGGTTCCTCATTGGCCTCCAGCATCAACGGCTGGCGCGGCACCCTGGTGTTGAAAGCGGCGAAGCCACCGAGCCCGCTCCTGCTGCTGTATGACCGCGAAGCCGACGCACAATGTCGAGCAGTTCGCGAGGTACTGACCGCGCTTGGTCTGGACGCGCGGATACGGCCCTGTCCAATCGGCGGCGACCGCTTCAGCCACGACACCGAAGAGGCCACGGAAGGGCAGCGCATACCACTGCTGATCGATGACGCTTCCGGCCAGCGAATTGGAGGTGCTGCCGCGATCATCCGCCACTTGTTCGAGACCTATGCGGAGATGCCGGTTCCGCTGATCTATCGTGCCGGTCTGCTCCAGGCCCGCTGGCCCGATCTGGCCAGCCGCGCGCGACTGGGTCGCGGTGCGCGGGCACGACCGTCGCGAGCCCCGCTTCAGCCGCTCTCGCTGTGGAGTTTCGAATCCTCGCCGTTTTCCCGACTGGTCCGCGAGCGCCTGTGTGAACTCGAGCTTCCCTATACCCTGCACAACTTGGGCAAGGAACACTGGAGCGAGCTGGGCCCGGCCAGCCGCCGGCTGCGCCCAGGGCCCTATGAGCCGGCGCCTGGCGGAAAACGGCACGAGTTCTGGCTGCAGCACGGGCGCGTGCAGCTGCCCTATCTGGTCGATCCCAATCACCAGGTGGGACTGTTTGAATCTGCCGAGATCATCGACTATCTAGAGTCCCGCTATGCCCTATGACGACGGCTGTTGCAGCCATTCGCGAAGCGCATCCAGTTCGGCGTGAATGGTCGAACTCGGGGGGAAGGATTGCGGCAGGGCGGCGACCTGCTGACTGAGCGGCTCCAGGGCGGCCGCTACCGCGGCACGGTCGTCAATTCGCCGGTAGACGCCCAAAGCGCTGACCGCCGCGCGCAGCTGTTGCGGATGTCCCGCGCCGAAGTGCTGCTGGGCGATCGCGAGCAACCGCTCGGCGCTGCGGCGTGCCGGCAGCTCCGCGCCCAGGTCGGCACTGAGTTCGGCGCGCAGTCGCTCCGCTGCGATCAGGGTGACCGGTCCGGTCTGCGCCAGCGCGGGCTCCAACTGCTGCAGCCGTTCTTGGGCCTGCGCCAGGTCGCCGCGGTTGCGTGCCCAGTCTGCCAGCGCGATGCGCACGCCCAGCACTTCCTCGTGATTCTCCGCCAGCTGATGCGCGCGGGTGCTTTCGGACTGCAGCAGTAGCGCCTGCGCTTCGGCAGATTTCCCGGTCCCCGAGAGCATCCTTCCTAGACCGCCCTGCACCCGGGCGATGGCCAGATCGCCCGCAGGATAGTGCTGCAGGCGCAAGTCCAGCGACCGTCGCAAAACCGCAATCGCGGCCTCCGGTTCCCCCATGCGGTCGTGGCAGGTCCCCAGGTTGTTGAGGTAACGGGCGCGAACGGATGGCTCGAGGACGTTGTTCGGGTTGTCCAGCACCTCGCGATAACGCTGCACGCAGCGCACATAGTCCCCGCTTTCGCCGTCCACCAGGGCCAGTTCGGTCGCCACATGCAGGCTCTTGGCGCTGCCTGGGCCATTGATCCTCCGGCGTAGCAGCAAGGCTTCGCCCAACAACCTCTGCGCCTCGTCGTAGCGCTTGACCCGAGTCAGGGTCCAGGCCAGTGCCTCCATCGAATTCAGCGTCCGCGCGTGTTCCGCTCCCAGATCCCGCCGT
The DNA here is from genome assembly GCA_020442775.1 of Lysobacterales bacterium. Lineage (GTDB taxonomy): Bacteria > Pseudomonadota > Gammaproteobacteria > Xanthomonadales > SZUA-5 > SZUA-5. The sequence goes on from JAGRJL010000552.1 coordinate 2,505, forward strand.
TTCGCCGCCAGCACCCGCTGGTAGTAATCGAGCGCGGTGGGGTAGTCGCGCTTGAACGATGCCACCAGCGCAAGGTTGTGCCAGGTTGACGCCAGATCGATCTCCGGCTCGCCCAGCGCCTGGCGGATCTGCAGATGGCGCTGTAACAGCTGCTCGGCCTGATCCGGATCGCTGTTCTTGAGCGCCAGCGCCAGCGCGGTGGCCGAATTGCCCACATCGCGCGAAACCGGCGGAGCGAAACGCTCAGCCAGATCCAGGGCCTCGCCGGCCCAGATCGCGGCCTGCCCATGGCGATTGCCAAAAGTCGCATTGACTGCGGCATTACGCAGGTGCGAGGAGAGCGCAAGCGGGCGCGGCGGATCAACGCGACGTTCGGCCTCGATTGCCCGCTCGTAGCCCAGTTCGGCACGCTCCGGCACCCCCAGGTTGGTGTAAACCTGGGCCAGCGCGGCATACATGCTCGCCTGGGTGGCCGGCTGATCGGCCAATTCGCTTTCCACCCGCTGCCAGCCGCGATCGACCAGGGTCAGGGCGGTCAGCTCGCGGCTGCCGTCCTTCTCAACGTCGGCGCCGGCGAACAGGGATTGCAGAAATTCGTTGGAGGCGGTGGCCGCAGCGGCTTCCTGATCGGCCAGCGCCCTGGCATCCAGCGCCGCGTCACGTTCGACCAGCAAGCGCCAGCTGAAGGCGCAAACCGTCAGCAGGAACAGGGAAACACCAGCAAAGGCAGGCCAGCGGCGGCGCAGCATCCGGCTGCCCCGGTACAGCCAGCCGCCGCCGCGGGCGCGCACCGGATAGCCATGCCGGAAGTGCTCCACATCCTGCGCCAGCAGGGTGACCGATTCATAGCGCTTGGCCGGGTCGGTCCGGGTGGCCCTGGTGATGATGGCCTGCAGATCGGCGTTGCGCGAAAACGTCTGGCCGAGCATCTCCTTGAGGATGATCCCCAGGCTGTAGACATCGCTGGCCGCGCCCACGGTGTCTCCGTTCTGCAGCTCCGGGCTGGCATATCCCGGGGTATAGGCCTTGGCCACCTGAGAACCATCGTCACTGATGCCGGCGTCCAGCAGCCGCGCGATGCCGAAGTCGAGCAGGCTGACTTGTCCGTCCTGGTCCACCAGAATGTTCGACGGCTTCAGGTCACAATGCACCACCAGCTGCGCATGAGCATAGGCCACTGCTGCGCACATCTGCTGAAACAGCAGCAGTCGCTGCTCCAAGGGCAGTGGACGCCGCGAAAGATACTGGTCCAGTCGCTTTCCCTGGACCTGTTCCATGACCAGGTAAGGACGGCCCTTCGGGGTCGATCCACCGTCCAGCAGACGAGCAATGTGTGGGTGGGCAAGCCGCGCCAGAATCTGCCGTTCGGCGG
>JAGRJL010000553.1 GCA_020442775.1 Lysobacterales bacterium
GAGCACCCGGAGTCGCACCGGCATAATCGCGGCTGTGCTTGAGGCCCGCAAAGGCACGCTCATCCCGGGTAGTGGCGACGCCACACAGCAGATCGGAGTGCCCGCCGATGAACTTGGTTGCCGATTGAATGGAAATGGTCGCCCCCAGCGCAAGCGGCTGCTGGTTCAGCGGGGTCGCAAAGGTGTTGTCCACCGCAACAATGGCGTCAGGCTTGCGCGGGGCGGCGCAGATGGCCGGCAGGTCAGCCACCACCAGCAGCGGATTGGAGGGCGACTCCAGCCAGATCAGATCGGCATCGGAACTGGCCCTGATCCAGCCCTGGGTGTCCTCGGTGGCCAGACGCTCAACCGTCCAGCGCCCCTTGCCCGCGCCGTCGTCGGCCAGCTCGGCCACGCCCTGATAGCAGTCGGCCGGCACAAGGACGTGGGCGCCGCAGTGCAGTTGATCGAATACCGCAGCAATCGCTGCCATCCCACAGGAAAAAGCCAGCGCGCGTCCGGATTCCAGTTCCCCGACCACCGCCTCCAGCGCTTCCCAGGTGGGATTGCCATCGCCACGGGTGTAACCGCGGCCCTCTCCGTAGAGGAAGTTGGAGGCTGCAACCAGCGGCGTATTCAGCGGTGTTCCTGGCTGACCGGGCCTGCCCGCGGCCACCAGCACCGATTCCAGATTGAGCTTGGCACCTTGATCCATGGCAGTTGTCGATTCCCGTCATCCATACAATGGCGGACGATTGTAGATCTTTGAACCTGAAGCTGTCGGATGGATTCCTGATCGAGCGCTCGCCCGTCACCATGCGGGAGACTGGAAGTATCTGTTCGCCGAACAGGCGCTTGCGTCTGCGAAATCCTGGTCCAGAAAGGGGCACCAATGAAAAGCCTGGCACTGCCGAGCACCCCCTTGATCCTGATCGCAATATTGCTGTTGTCGGCCTGCCGCTCGCCGGATCCGGTGGCAATCGAGCCAGCGACAACTGCGCCAGCGCCGATCAGAGCGCCGATCGACTCCTTGGACCGCGATACCGCAAACGCCCGCTACCAACGCCTCAGCGAGATCCGCTATGCCATTGAGGTCGACCTGGATGAACAGGCTGAGCGCTTCAACGGGAAGGTCGAGATCCGCTTCCAGCTGAGCGATGCCGATACACCCCTGACCGTGGATTTCGGCGGCGGCGAAGTGCTGGCCAGCGAGCTCAATGACAGCTCGGCCGAGCTGGCCTACAACGGTCACTTCCTGACCCTGCCGGCGCAGCGTCTGCACCTGGGCGAGAATCGGCTGCAGATTCGCTATCGCCATCTCTACAGCCAGGACGGCACCGGGCTGCACCGCTTCGTCGATCCGCTCGACGGCCGCGTCTACTTGTACAGTTACCTCTGGCCCTACTACGCCAATCGCGTGTTTCCGGCCTTCGATCAGCCCAATCTCAAGGCGCGCTTCTCGCTTGTGGTGACTGCCCCACCGAGCTGGACGGTGGTGTCGATGAGCGCCGCAGGCGCGCCGCAGAAGGTCGGCAACAAGCAGCGCTGGCAGTTTCCCAGCACGCCGCCGATTGCGAGCTACGCCTTCTCCCTGCACGCCGGCCCCTACCGGATCTGGGAAGCCGATGCCGAGGGCATTCCGCTGCGCCTGATGGCGCGGCAGTCGGTGGCCGAGCATGTGACCGTCGAAGAGTGGTTCGAAACCACGCGCCGAGGCCTGCGCTACTACGCCGACTATTTCCAGATCCCCTACCCCTTCGGCAAGTACGATCAGCTGCTGGTGCCCGACTTCGCCATCGGTGCGATGGAGAATGTCGCCGCCGTGACCTTCTCCGAGCAGAGCTACGTGCAGCGTCAGGCCAGCAATCGCAGCG
>JAGRJL010000554.1:0-6796 GCA_020442775.1 Lysobacterales bacterium
GCGGCCAGACTGCTGACCTTCGGAATCACTTCAACATCCCAGGTCCCGATCAAAAAATCGAACTGATGGGCCGGACTGCCCGCAGCCGCGGATGCCGGCAAGGCCAGCTGACAGGCCAGAATCAAGGTCACGGCAAGGAACAGGCGCTTCATGAGGTGACTCCCTGGTTGACGTGGGCACAGCCTGCCATCGCCCTTCATGTGCAAGTGGACGCTTTCGCCGAACTGCACGCAGAGGCGGTTCAGCGGTGAATGCCACGGCAGCGACAAGGCGCAGTTTCGCCCAACGGCAGCTCCGGGGTGTTGGCCGGTACGCCGATCAGCGTGCCGCCGCCTACAGTGGAAAGGACATCCTGCACAGGTTCTTCGCTGATGAGTACCACACCCGAATCGCCCCTTTCCAAGTCCTCCTCACCGGTTGTCGAGCTGAACAAGGTCAGCAAGTCCTACCGCGATGCCGGTGGCCGCTGCGAGGCGCTGAAGGCGGTGGATCTGCGCATCGAGCAAGGCGAGTTCGTCGCCATCGTGGGTCAGTCCGGCAGCGGAAAATCCACGCTGCTCAACCTTCTGGCGGGGATCGACCGGCCCTGCAGCGGCGAGATCCGGATTGGCGGCACCGCCCTGGAGAAGCTCGACGAAGCGCGCCTGTCGGCCTGGCGCGGGCGCAATGTCGGAATGGTCTTCCAGTTCTTTCAGCTGCTGCCCACCCTGAACGCGGTGGAGAACGTGATGCTGCCGATGGATTTCTGTGATCGCTGGCCAAAAGCCGAACGCCGCGAGCGCGCGATGGCGCTGCTCAACCAGCTTGGGGTCGCCGAGCAGGCGCTGAAGCTTCCCGGCGCCATGAGCGGGGGCCAGCAGCAGCGGGTAGCGGTGGCCCGGGCACTGGCCAACCAGCCGCCGCTGCTGCTGGCCGACGAGCCCACCGGCAATCTGGATAGCCGCAATGCCGGCACCCTGCTCGAACTACTGGGCGAGTTGAGCCAGGGCGGTCAGACCGTGGTGATGGTGACCCATGAGCGCACCGCCGAAACCCGCGCCCAGCGCAGTCTGGAGCTGATCGATGGCCGCTTCGCCGGTGGAGCGGACCGATGATCGACAGCCGCTGGCGCAAACTGCAGCGCGATCTTTGGCTGCATCGAGGTCGCAGCCTGCTGGTGATTGTGGCGGTGGCCATCGCCATGATCGGCGCCGGCTCGGTGCTCAACGCCTGGTCGCTGGTCCAGGGTGCCACCCGGGATGGCTATCTGGCCAGCCTGCCTGCCTCCGCCACCATTCAGCTCGATCAAATTCAGCCCGATTGGCTGCCCCAGCTGCGCGCTCTGCCCCAGATGGGGGCGGTGCTGGCGCAGCGCCAGTGGAGCACCCGAGTTCGAGCCGACAACCAATGGCAGCGCGCGCTGATCAGCGCGCGCGAGGACTATCTGGACCAATCGCTGGCAAAGCTCAGTCCCGAGGCCGGCCAGTGGCCTCCGCCGGCCGGGGCTCTGGTGGTGGAGCTGAGCTCGCTGGCGTTCGCCGGCGCCGAGGTCGGTCGCTCGGCGCTGGTCGCAGACGCGGCTGGCGAAGCTCGCTCGGTGGAGCTCGCCGGGGTGGTCCGCGATGTGAGCGTGGCGCCCGGCTGGATGGAGAATGTGGTCTACGCCTTCGCTGATTCGACCACCCTCAGCGACCTCGGTGCACCCGCGGGATTCGACCAGCTACTGATCCGCCACGAAGACCCCAACGCCAGCCACGCACAGCTGCAGCAGCTCGCCGAAATGAGCGCGCTCAAGCTGGAGCAGTTGGGTGCGCAGGTGGTCAATCTGAGCGTTCCCGAACCGGGCGAGCACATCCATGCCGCGCAGATGGACTCACTGCTGATTACCCAGGGGGCGTTCGGTCTGCTGTGTCTGGGGGTGTGCGCCTTTCTGGTGGTCAACCTGATCAACGGCGTACTCGCCGGGCAGGCGCGGGAGATCGGCATCATGAAGACCCTGGGCGCCAGCGCTGCGCAGATCAGCCAGCTGTATCTGGCGATGGCGGCGCTGCTGGGTCTGCTTGCGGGTCTGATCGCGCTGCCGCTGGCGATGATCGCCGGCTACTACTACGCCCGTTTCAAGACCGAGATGCTCAATTTTCCGGCGCCCCAGTTTCTGGCACCGTGGTGGGTGATCGCGCTGCAGATCCTGGTGGCGGTGGGGCTGCCGTTGTTGGCTGCCGCAATCCCGGTGCGCCGGGCGACCGCGGTGCCGGTGGTTGCCAGCCTGCGCGAAGTAGGGATTGCTGCGCCGCAGGGCGAGCAGCTGCCGCATTGGCTAGGCAGCATTTCCAGCTGGGTCTCGCGATCATTGCTGCTGGCGATCGGCAACGCCTTCAGACGCCGTCAGCGGATGGTCCTGACCCTGCTGGTGCTGGCCAGCGGCGGCGCGGTGTATCTGGGCGCAGCCAGCCTTGGTCAGGCAGTGCGCGGGTCGGTCGATCAGCAGTTTCAGACTCAGGCCTTCGACCTCAGCGCCCGACTGGCCGAGCCCCAGTCACCGCAGCAGCTGGAGCAGCTGGTCGCGGCAATACCTGGCGTCGAGGCCGCCGAAGCCTGGCGCGGCGCGCGCGCCAGCATCATCCATGACGGTCACCCCGAACGCGGCAAGCTGCGGATGATCGGTTTGCCGACCGACAGCCAGCTGCTGCGTCCGAGAATGCTTCAGGGGCAGTGGCTGGATGCCGCCAACGCTGAGCAACTGGTGATCAGCCGCGCACTGGCGCGACATCATCCCGATTGGGCACCGGGACAGCGCCTCACCTTGCGAATCGACGGCAAGGACAGCCAGTGGGTGATCGGCGGGGTCATCGATACCGGCCCCCAGGCTGCGGCCTATGTGGCCAGGGACGCGCTTGGACAGGTGCTGGGCGACCAGCTTGCCTCCAGCATCATGGTGCGCATCGACGGCGATCGTCGATCGAAACCGCTGCCGGTCGTTGCCAGCCTTCGCGAGGAACTGGCCGCACAAGGCATCGAGATCGCCAGCACCCAGCTGATGAGCGAGGCACGCAAGGTCATTGAGGACCATCTACTGATGGTGGTGGACTTCCTTGGATCGATGGGCTGGCTGATGATGATCGTCGGCGGAATGGGCCTGGCCTCGACCATGAGCCTGAGCGTGCTTGAGCGCACCCGTGAGATCGGGGTGATGCGCGCCATTGGCGCCAGTCATCGAACAATCATGGGACTGGTGCTGGCCGAGTGTGCGGTCATCGCGCTGCTGGGCTGGCTGCTGGCCCTGCCGCTATCGATCCCGATGAGCCTGATCCTGGGGTACGCCTTTTCACAAATCATGTTCAATCTGCCTCAGGTCGTCTTCCCCGGGCTGGTGGCGCTACTCGGCTGGGCTTGCTGGATGCTGCTGGTCAGCCTGATCGCAGGCGCGTGGCCAGCGCGCAACGCCAATCGGGTGCCGGTCGCCAGCGCACTGGGCTATGAATGAGGGCCCGCGGTGGTGATCGACTGCAAATTTGCCGCTCCAGCGCCACTGTCCCCTGCAACTGCAGCCCCGGAGTGGCTACACTCTGTGGTCTCACAGGTATCTTGCGCGGTGTAGACGATGATCAACAAAACACTCCTGTCGGTCGCTTTGAGCCTGTTCGCTGCTCCGCTGCTGGCCCAGGGAACGATTGACGACCAGGCGTCGGCCGCGCTGGTAAGGCTGCAGGCTCCCGACGGCCGGATTCTCGAAACCAGCTTCAGCCGGGTCAGCGACGCCACCGTCGAAGCGGCACTGGCACGGGCAATCAACCTGCCCGATGGCCAATACAAGTGGCAGATCATCGAACGCGCCGTGGTTGATCCGCGTTTGGCAGCCGCAGCGCGCCAACTGCGCGAAGGCAATGCCGAGTCCCGGCCGCGGGGATGGCCTGCAGAGGTGCCAGTCCGTTTTGGCGTGGTCACCCTCAGTCGCGGCGCCCTGGTTCGCGCCAGCGAGAGCGAAGGGTCTGGCGCAAGTGTCGGGGTAGGCAGCAAGCAGCAGGCCAAGGACCAGATCATTGCGGACGACCTGATCGTCAACGGCGGGAGCGCGTCCCTCTGTGTAGGAATGGATTGCGTCAATGGTGAGCAGTTCGGCTCGGACACCGTGCGGCTGAAGGAAAACAACACGCGACTGGTCTTCGTCGATACCTCAAATTCGTCGAATTTCCCCAGTCGCGATTGGGAGCTGACCGCCAACGACAGCGCCAACGGCGGCGCCAATGCCTTCTACGTCACCGACCGCGATCAAGCCACGCAACCACTGGTGGTGGAAGGCGGCGGCAGCTCCAACACACTGTATGTCGCACCGGGATCGCGGGTTGGCGTCGGCACCAACATCCCCCAGCGCAGCGTTCACGCGCTCAGCGGCGATACCCCGGGACTGCGCCTGGAGCAATCTGCCAGCCAGGGTTTCCCGGCGCAGACCTGGGATATCACCGGCAACGAGGTGGGGCTGACGGTTCGCGACCACAGCAACAATTTGCAGCCCTTCCGGATTCGTCCGCTGGCGCCCACCAACGCCGTGGTCGTCGCTGCCAGCGGCAACATCGGACTGGGGACGGCGACTCCGACCGCTGCGCTGGAGGTCGCGGGCAACACCATGAGCGTCGGTGGCACCAACATGGTGCTGGACGGCGCGGGCAACCTGACCATCGCCGGCATGCTGAGCACCGGTTCCAGTCGCTCGCTGAAGGAAGAAATCGTCGAGGCAGCGACCGAAACCGTGCTCGATACCCTGGCCAGGCTGCCGATCTACACCTGGCAGTACATCGGTGCCAGCGACCGTCACATCGGACCGGTAGCCGAAGAATTTCACCAGGCCTTCGGTTTCGGCGCTGATCCACAGCGGCTGGCACCAGGCGACATGGCCGGCGTGGCTATGGCTGCGGCACAGGCGCTGCAGGCCGAAGTGGCCGAGAAGGAAGCACGGATCAACGAGTTGGAGGCTCGCCTGGCGAAGATCGAGGCACGCTTGAGCGAACGGGACTAGTCCGGGGAGTAGCGGCCAGTTCGCCCGGACAACCGCGATCCACGTCGTTCCATCGAAGCGGTTCGCTGCGCCTAACAAACCTGGCTCGGCTGAGTGCGGGGTTTTGCGCGCTGGATCGGCAACCGCCGCCCGAGAGCGATGGAATCGCCTCGCGTCATGCAGATCACCGTAGGATGCGGTGAGGAACGAACCGCATCGTTCGCGCTTGTGTTTCTGCCAGTACCCGAGCTGACCCGGACAGATCCGTCAAGCGATTGCCCGGGCCGAACCGCCCGGCGATCTGTACCGGCAACCGCCGTCGAAGTTCAGGAAGCCTGACAGATTTGATTGGCGCGCCCGAGGCTTGAGTCGGGACAAATCCAGATCCTTAGGCTGATTCCATCGATGCGGTTCGCTGCGCTCACCTCATCCTAATTGGCTAGTTCGGAGAGTAGCGGCCAGTTCGCCTGGATGACCGCGATCCACGTCGTTCCATCGAAGCGGTTCGCTACGCCTAACAAACCTAGTTCGGCTGAGTGCGGGGTTTTGCGCGCTGGATCGGCAACCGCCGCCCGAGAGCGATGGAATCGCCTCGCGTCATGCAGATCACCGTAGGATGCGGTGAGGAACGAACCGCATCATTCGCGCTCGTGTTTCAGCCAGGACCCGAGCTTGCCCGGACAGATCCGCCGAACGATTGCCCGGGCTGAGCCGCCCGGCAATCCGTACCAGCAACCACTGGCGTGGTCCAGGGAGCCTGGCAGAACTGATCGGATCACCGCGTCCGAGGCTTGGGTTGCGGCAACGCCAGATCAATAGATCTGTATCCATTGATGCGGTTCGCTGCGCTCACCACATCCTACTCGGCTGAGTGCGGGGCCGTCGCAGTGGGTCAGCGACCTCTCGCGCCACCGTGATTGTATGCACAAATCACAGGTGCTCGCATTTCGCTCGGCACTGCCCCGCTCGCGATTGGTCAGCGACCTCGGCGAACCCCAGCGTCCCGATCGCGTGCAAGCACGCTCCTACCAGGAATAGGCCAGCGCAAGCATGGGCGACCGCATTCGCGGACCGGTCGGCGCAGCCTCAGCTTCGCCGACCGACTGCAGTCGCCCCTAGTGCCGCGAGCATCAACACCATCAGCATCAGTGTCAGCCGCGATGTCGCGTCGACAGCGACGAAGGACGGCTGCACGTTGAGATCAGCGCTGGCGCCTCCCGGGGCGCTGCCTACGTCGCTCAGCAGCGGCGAAGTGATGTTGGTGAGATTGCCTTCCAGGGTGGCCACCACGGCGAAGCGCACGGTGCAAACGGCACCGGCAGCGACAGTGCCACCGCTGAAGCTCACGCTGACCGACCCCACCGGCGCGACCAGGCTGCCGGCGCCGCAATCGTGGCTGGCCTGATTGGGCGAAGCCACTCGCATGCCCTGGGGTAGATCATCGACAAAGGCCAGGCCGGTGACCGGCTGGGTGCTGCCGCTGTTGTCGATGGTCAGCAGCACCAGGGTGCTGTCACCAACCACCACCTGATCGGGATCGAAGGCCTTGCTCAGGGCCGGCAGCGGGTTGACCCGCAGGATGGCGCTGGCACTGCCGCTATCGCCGGCATTGCTGGTGAGCGGACCTGCGTTGTTGACCAGATCACCGGGGCTCACCCCGGCCACATCGAAGCTGATCGTGCAGGTCGCCCCGTTGTCGAGGGCGCCGCCGCTGTAGCTGACGGTCGCGGTTCCGGGGTTGGCGACCAGGGTGCCGCCGTTGCAGGTGGTGGCCGCGTTGCTCGGGGTGGCAACCAGCAGACCCGCGGGCAGGTTGTCGGTCAC
>JAGRJL010000554.1:6913-7926 GCA_020442775.1 Lysobacterales bacterium
CTGGCGCTGCCGCTGTTGCCCAGCGACGAGCTCAGGTCCCCGGTGGTATTGAGATAGCTGCCGGGCGCCGCAGCCACCACGTCGACGCTGATCTGACAACTGCCACCGGCGACGACGCTGCCCCCGCTGTAGCTCACCACGCTGCCCGCGACAACCGCAGTCAGGGTTCCGCCGGTGCAGGTGGTGGCGGCGTTGCTCGGGCTGGCGACCAGCAGGCCGGCCGGCAGGTTGTCGGTCAGATCCAGCGCAGTCGCATCCAGATTGCCGGCGCTGTGGTCGATGCTCAGAATCAGCTGCGAAGTCTGATTGACGAACAGCGCAGCCGAGTTGAAGGCCTTGCTCAGGCTTGGCCGGTTGCTCACGGTCAGGGTGGCGCTGGCTGGCCCGCTGTTGCCGGCACTGGAACTCAGATCACCGGTGGTGTTCAGATAGACCCCCTGGCTGGCGCTGGTGACGCTGGCCACCACGGTGCAACTCGCCCCCGCAGCCAGCGAGCCTCCGCTGTAGCTGATCACCGCACCGCCGTCGACCGCGGTCAGCGTACCACCGGTACAGGTGCTGCTGGCGTTGGCCGGGGTCGCCAGCACCAACCCGGCAGGCAGATTGTCGGTGAAATCGATGGCGCTGATCGCGGTGACGCTGCCGCTGTTGTCGATGCTCAGCGTCAGCGTGCTGATGTCGCCAATCGCCATCGCGTCCGGCGCAAAGGCCTTACTGAACAGCGGCAACGGATCAGCGGTCAAGGTCGCACTGGCGCCGCTCACCGTGCCGGCATTGGAGACCAGGTCGGAGGTGGTGTTGAGCAGGCTGCCGGGCGCGCTGGCATCGACCTCGAACACGATCGTGCAGCTGGTACCGGCGGGAACGGTGCCGCCGCTGTAACTCACGCTGCCGCCACCGCTGGCTGCGCTCAGGGTGCCGCCGGTGCAGGTCGTGACGGCATTGCTTGGGGTCGCCACCAGCAGACCCGCGGGCAGGTTGTCGTTGAGGCTGACCCCGGTCAGGTCCTGGGC
>JAGRJL010000555.1 GCA_020442775.1 Lysobacterales bacterium
GCTGATTCTGAGCGCCAGCTGCGGCATCGAGCCCGGTCGGGTGGTGGCCTACAAGCCGCTGCTGGATGCCGCCATCGAACAGAGCCAGCATCGCCCCGACCACTGTCTGATTTTCCAGCGGCCGATGCTTGAGGCAGCCATCAATTCCGACCGCGATCATGACTGGATGGAAGCGGAAAATGCCGCGGCGGCGCATCCCTGCGTCAGCGTGGAGGCCACCGATCCGCTGTACATCCTGTACACCTCCGGCACCACCGGCCAGCCCAAGGGCGTGGTTCGCGACAATGGCGGCCACGCGGTGGCGCTGCAGTGGAGCATGCGCCACATCTACGGGGTCGAGCCAGGGGAGGTCTACTGGGCGGCATCCGATGTGGGTTGGGTAGTGGGTCACTCCTACATCGTTTACGGCCCGCTGCTCAACGGCAACACCACCCTGCTGTACGAGGGCAAGCCGGTGGGGACGCCGGATCCGGGCGCCTTCTGGCGGGTGATTGAGCAACATCGGGTCTCGGTGCTGTTCACCGCGCCCACCGCCTTCCGCGCGATCCGCGGCCAGGATCCCGGAGGCGAGCATGTCGGCCGCTACGACCGCAGCAGCCTGCGTGCGCTGTTCCTGGCCGGCGAACGGCTGGACCCGGACACACTGCTTTGGGCCCAGCAGCAGCTGCAGATTCCGGTCATCGATCACTGGTGGCAGACTGAGACTGGCTGGCCGATCGCGGCCAATTGTCTGGGTCTGGGGCTGCAGCCGGTCAAACCGGGCTCGCCCACCCTGCCGGTGCCGGGCTGGAACATCCAGGTGCTGGATGAAGGCGGCCACCCGGTCGCTGCCGGTGAATCCGGCGCGCTGGTCTGCAAGCTGCCGCTGCCGCCCGGGGCCCTGCTCGGCCTGTGGCAGGCTCAGGCGCGTTTCGAACAGAGCTATCTGCGTACCTATCCGGGCTACTACCAGACCGCTGATGCCGGGCGGATCGACGAGGAGGGCTACGTCTTCGTGATGTCGCGGACCGACGATGTGATCAACGTCGCTGGCCACCGGTTGTCCACCGGGGCGATCGAGGAAGTGCTGGCCGAACTGCCGGACGTGGCCGAATGCGCGGTGATCGGGATCGCCGACGAACTCAAGGGTCAGCTGCCGCTGGGGTTGCTGGTGCTCAATGCCGGCACCCAACGCGAGCACAGCGCGATTATCGCCGACGCGGTTTCCCGGGTGCGCGAGAAAATCGGACCGGTGGCGGCCTTCAAGCGCGCCGTGGTCGTTGCCCGCTTGCCGAAGACCCGCTCGGGCAAGGTGCTGCGCGCGACCATGCGGGCGATTGCCGACAGGCGCGACTACAAGATGCCGGCGACCATTGATGATCCGGCGGTGCTGACCGAGATTGAAAAGGCGGTGCTGGGCTAAGCGTTCGGCGCTTCCCTGACGGTTTTCAGGGATTGGCTGGCAACTGCTGCAGGGCCAGCCGGATCTCGCCCTGGCTACCGCGCTTGATCGGCTTGCCGCCGTGCATCAGTTCGAAGCACACCACTTCCTCGTCGCCCCCGGGCAGGATCCGCAGGATCAGGTTGACCACATATTCGCCGCGCTTGCCCAGCGCGCGGCGTACCAACCTCGCCTGGTCGGCTGTGGGCGCGGGCCCAGCGGGCCGCTCTTGCGTGGCCATCGCTGGCGCAGGCGGCGGCTCGCGGGGCACCACCGGTTCAAACAACGGCGGACCGGCCGAGCCGGGAATCGGGTCTGGCTCGCTGGCGTTGTACAGCGGCGAGCCGTCACCGTTGCGCGGGCGCACCGACGGCGGCTTCAGTGAGCTCAGGCCTGGGGTCCACTCCAGCGGCGGCAGGTCCTTAGGTTCTTCGCCGTCTGTTCCGGGGTCGCTGGCGCCTGCGACAACGCGGGCACTCGGCGAAGCCGCGGGAGCCGAGGGGGGCGGTGGTGGCGGTGGCCCAGACACAGCCGCTGCCGACTGTGCAGCGGCTGTGGCCGTAGATGGGCTGCCAGCAGGCGGTGGCGGTGGCGGCGGTCCGGCGGCGGCGCGCTGCCGGGCGAACTCGCTCATGCGCGCAATCCGCTCCTGCTGTCGCTGCTGGCTCAGCTGGGCCTGGCGCTGCTTGATCGCCCACACAATCAAGCCGACGACCAGCACCAGCAGGGTCAGCGCGATCACCGGACGCGCCCACAGCCAACCCAGCACCATGGTGAACACGCCCAGCACCAGACCGACCAGGGCGCCCACCAGGCGCAGCGACACGTTCAGCAGTGGCCCCAGCACCGGCACCATCGACAGCAGTCCGCTGATTGCTCCGGCCATGCCTGCCATTCCCAGCATCGCCCCGATCACCCCGATCAGGCGCAAGAAGCTGGTCGCGCCGCCGTTGCTGGCGATCGCCCCACGCACCATTTCTGCAGCACCCTCACTGCCGCTGCGGGCGATCAGCACCTCCTCGCCGTTGCTCGCTTTCCAGGGCTGCAGCTGACGGCCGCGCTGCATTGCGATCAGCGACAACGGGTAGTTGGTCGGGAATTCGTAGAAGCTGACGCTCAGATCGCCCAGTTCCACGTCCTCGACGCTCTGATCGCCCAGGTAATACTCGTCGGCAGCCGCCTGAAACCAGCCCTTGTTGGTCAACTGTGCCGGCAGATCGGGCAAGTCGTTGCGGTATTTGGGCCACCGACCCAGGCTGCCCGGGTCCTCGCTGTCCATGTCCCAAAGCGCTTCCTTGAGCACCGCTTCGCTCTTGAACAGATAAGGCCCCAGCTTGGCGTCCTCGGCGAAGAAGCCTTCGCTATTCAGCCGCGGCTTGGGGTTTTCGTGGCCGCGCGGTTCATGGAATCGACTGGAATCGTGATAGCGCCAGTCCCAGTCCATCTCGTAGTAGTACTCGGTACGCCGTCGCTTGCCGCGGCCGTGGGTCTCCTTGTGCTCGATCCACTGGTACATCTGCACGTGGCGATAGATCGCGACCCCGGTACTGCGCAGCGCGAACTGCGGATCGGCGGCGCCGCTCTGGCTGCTGACCGTCGCGCTGATATGTACGGGCTGGCCTTCGGCCGTCGGATCCAGGGTGGTGCCGCTGATCTCGCGGACCAGCGAACCCGCTTCGGCAAGGGCGTCGGCGATGGCCTTGCTGGAGGTCTCGTTCCAGAACAGCAGCACCAGCGACAGTAGAAAAATCGCCCCGCTGCTCAGGGTCCGCCCGCTGCCGCCGCCCCAGCTGAACCAGGAATCGTCATCGCCGTCGTCTGCATCCAGTTCCAACTCGTCCAACATCGCCCGTCTCACCACCTGTACTGAGCCAAATCGGCTCCTGCGGCGGCGAAAGCTAGCCTAGATTCAGTCGTCACGCCAGCGTCACAGAAATTGACGATCACCGCACCGAGTCTGGTGATCGCGACCGGCGTGTTGCTGGGATGAGTTTCGCCCCGGGCTGAACGGCTGGATTCGATGACATTTCCGACATCGAACTGGCTGGGTCGGAAATGATCGAGCGGAAAAGCTGGGTCGAAGCTTCCTGTTTGCCACGGCGCTGCTGTTTGCCGCGTTGTCGGGTTTCGCAGCTTCCATCGGGGTCGGCTGGACAGGAACGGCTAGCCGCGACCCAGACTGACCGTTGATCAGTATCTGAAGCAGCGTGCTCGGGGTCCGGCGGTGAACCAAACAAGTGGAGAGAGCGACCGCTTCTGAGCCGAGCTGCAACACCGGGCGGTGGTTAACCGCCCGGTGGTCAGATCGAAGGGACTAGGCTTGGCGCCGCACCAGCCAGACCCCGCCCATGGCGATGAGCAGGAGCAGCAGAAGCATGCCGCTGCGACTCAGGACGTCAATCGGGACGACCAGTGGCTGAACGTTCAACGTTGCCGAGGCGGTTGCTCCACCCCCGGCGCTGCCTACATCCGTCTGCAACGGTCCGGCGCTGTTGACCAGGTTGCCTTCCAGCGAGACGACCACGTCGAAGCTGATCGTGCAACTGCTGTTGGCGGCAACCTCACCGCCGCCGAAGCCGACGCTGACGGCGCCTGAGGGCGCGTTGAGAGCGCCTGCGCCACAGCTGTGGCTGGCACCGTTGGGGGTGTTCACGCGCATGCCATCGGGCAGGTCGTCGGTCAGCGCCAGGCCGGTCACCGGCAGGGTGCTGCCGCTGTTGTCGATGGTCAGCACGACCTGGGCAATGTCTCCCACCAGGATCGCGGTCGGATTGAAGGTCTTGGCCAGCGTCGGCAGTGGATTTACCCGCAGATTGGCGTTGGCGCTGCCGCTGTCGCCGGCAATGCTGCTCAGACTGGCAGTGTTGATCACGTCGCCGGCGGCGACGGAAAGAACCTCAAAGCTCAGGCTGCAGCTCGCGCCGGCAGCAAGGCCACCGCCGCTGTAGCTCACCGACGTCGATCCGTCTGGCGCATTCAGAGTGCCACCGGCACAAGTGGTGCTGGCATTGGCCGGGGTTGCGACCACCAGTTCTGGTGGCAGATTGTCGATCACGCTGATCCCGCTTAATGCCTGGGTGGCAGCGCTGTTGTCGATTCCAATGGTGACCGTGCTGGTCTGGCCAAGGAACAGGTTGGAAGGCGCGAAGGCCTTGCTGATGGTCGGCTGACTCTCGACACTGATCGAAGCGCTGGCGCTACCGCTGTCACCGGCACTGCTGCTGAGACTGGCACTGTTGAGCAGGCTGCCAGGCGCCACCCCGGTAACGTCGAATCGGACCGTGCATAACGCTGGCGCCGCGATTGCGCCACCGCTGTAGGTGACCGAAGTGCCGCCGCTGACTGCGCTGATGGTGCCGCCGGTGCAGGTGGTGCTGGCGTTGGCAGGAGTGGCGACCACCAGGCCGGCAGGCAAATTATCGACCACCGTGATTCCGCTGAGCGGCTGTGTGGCGGCCGTATTGTCGATGCTCAGCAGTACCGTGCTGATCTGGGTCTGGAAGATCACCGCCGGCAGGAATTGCTTGGCCAGGGTCGGCAGGGCCTCCACGGTCAGCGTGGCGCTGGCGCTGCCGCTATCGCCGAGGCTGGAAGTGAGAGTGCCGGTGGTGTTGACATAGCTGCCGGCTGCCGCGGCCACCACATCGACCAAGACCTGGCAAGTCGCGCCCGCTCCCGCTGTGCCGCCACTGTAGCTGAGTACACCCGATCCAGGCGTGGCGGTGATGGTGCCGCCGGTGCAGGTGGTGCTGGCGTTGCTGGGCGTGGCAACCACCAGGCCTGCTGGCAGATTGTCGGTGACGTCCACTGCGGTGGCGTCGACCACATTGGCGCTGTTGTCGATGTTCAGGCTCAGCTGCGAGCTTTGTCCGGCGAACACCAGGTCGGGCGTGAACTGCTTGCTGAACAGCGGCGGATTGCTGCCTTCGATCAGCACCATGTGGAACTGCGCGAACGGGCTGCCGCCGAAAAAGAAGGTGCCGTCATAGGTGCCGTTGACGTCTGGCGTGAACTGGTCGAACAGGTCAGCGCGGCCGGGTGCACCCGGCGGGGGGCCCTCGGCGGTAATCAATGGACCCAGGCTAGTGGAATTGCCAGGGTTCAGCACCACGAAGCCCCAGCCCCAGTCGGTGCCCGGGTTCATGTCGGAATCCGGGCCGGTGATGATGAACTGGTCGTCCGCCGCGAGCATGATGTTGATGGTGAAAGCGAAAATGCCGCCGCCAGGCAGCCCGGTAATCGGTATGTCGTAGGTGGCCTGGCCGCCGCCAACGGTCGGCAGCAGATTGCCCACGGTGTTGAAATTATTGTTCTCGTAGAAGCTGTAGCGAAGGGTGACATCACCAACGGCATCGGTGGCAAAGCCGATTTGAAACTCCCCGATCACGGTACCGTCGGGCAGATCGCCCTCGTCGAGTATCTCCTGGCCAACTGGCTGGCCACGGAAGAATCCGGTAGTGACGCTGTTGTCCCAGACGGTGTCGCCTGGCGCACTTGGCTGCACCGGAGTCAAGCGTCCGGTGCCACTCAGTGCGAAAGTGCCCAGGTGAATCACCTGATCGACGGCAATCGGACCTCCCGCATCAATCGCCGGAGCGGTTTGGGCCATCGCTGGCGCCAATGGCAATGCGAGCGCAGCTACGGCAGCGCAGACCTGCAGACTTCTCGAAAACATGTTTTTCCCCTGTTTGAATCTTCGTCGATCGCCAAGCAGCGAGCCCCCGGCAATCAGACTTGAGCCAGAACTACGCTGGCTGGATGAGCTGTTGGTTTCGGCGCACATTGTGCATGAGCCGCGGGAGGCGCGCATCCACTTTTGGCCACCGAAGCTTCGCGCCCATCGGCATTCACTGATTTGGGCAATCTGCCACGGTATTGCGCGTTGCCAACCGATCGAAGCCACGCGCCTCGATCAGGGATCTAGCGCCAGTCCCAGATCACCACTTCCCACACCTCATCGGCTTCAGGGTCTTCGTAGACGTGCATGGTTTCGAAGCCCACCCGGCGATGGGCCCGCAGTGACCTGGGATTGGCGCTGGAGACTTCGGTGATGGTCATGTCGAAGCGATCGGCATAGCTTTCGCGCAGATGGTGGTTCATGCCATCGAAAACGCCCATCGCCCGGTAGGCTTCGGCGACGCAAACCTGACCCATCACAAACCAGCGCGGGTTGCCGGCCAGCGGCTGCTCACGCCAGTCCAGGGTGTCGAGCATCCGGAACATCGGCATCAGCACCGGAATCCGGTCGCGGAACTCCTGCGCCATCATCAGGCAATAGCCGACCACCTTGCCCTCGCTGCGGGCCACCACCGACGGGTAGCGCCGGTTCATCGCGCTCAAGGTTTCCGGGTCGTGCTGGACGGTGGTGTAGCCCTGGCTCTGGCCGGTGGCGGCGTCCACCGCGTAGCGGTGATTGATCCGCTGCAGATCCAGGATCTGTGCAACATCGTCCTCTCCACGAACCAGATCGTACTCAACCATCGGTGCCCCGGCAGGCCATTGCGAGGCCGCTAGTTTGCCAGTCTCAACTGACGACTGGCGCCGGCATTGATGAACAGATTCAGGCGTTGGAGATCCGGGTCACTACGCTGTCCCGGAGTTGCCATTGGTCTTCTACTGCGAGGGCTAGC
>JAGRJL010000556.1 GCA_020442775.1 Lysobacterales bacterium
ACGCTGATCCGGCGACGATTACCGGCTCGATCGGCATCTTCGGTCTGTTCCCCACCGTCGATCGCACCCTGGATGCGGTGGGCATGCACGCCGATGGCGCCAGCACCACCTGGCTGGCCGGGGCGCTGGATCCGCGTCGCCCGCTGGATCCGCGGGTGGGCCAGATCATCCAGTCCTCGATCGAGAAGGGCTATCAGGAGTTCATCGGCAAGGTGGCCACCAGTCGCGAAACCACCCCGGAGGAAATTGATCCGATTGCCCAGGGCCGGGTGTGGAGCGGCCAGCAGGCCTCCGACCGCGATCTGGTCGATCACCTCGGCAGCTACGCCGAAGCCCTCGCCGACGCGGCGGAAAAGGCCGGGTTGGGGCCCAACTTCCAGGTGCGCTATGTGGAAAAGGAAATGACCGGCTTCCAGCGCTTCGTGCTGGAGATGGCCGCCAGCAGCGGGCTGGAGGGCAAGCTGGGTCTGGATCTGATCCCGGAGCGCTGGCGCGGCGAGCTGGCGCGGATGAAATCCATGGACGCGCTGTTTGGCGACGCCCGCGAGCACCCCTGGCGCACCTACGCCCACTGTCTGTGCGAGGTTGAGTAAGGCCTTGAGCAGCGCGCAACAGTCCGAACCGACGCCACGTGCGATCGAGGCCGATCTGCGGCTGCCGGCAGAGGTGGCCGGACAGCGGCTGGACGGCGCCCTGGCGAGCGTGCTGCCACAGCATTCGCGGGCACGACTGCAGCGCTGGATCAGCGATGGTGCGCTGACCGTCGACGGCAAACAGGCGCGTCCGCGTGATCGGGTGCATGGCGGCGAAGTGATCTGCCTGCGGGCAACCGAAGCAGCGCAGGTGGCCGACGCACCTGAGGCGATTCCGCTGCAGCTGCTCCACCAGGACGCCGATTGCCTGGTGGTCAACAAGCCGGCTGGGCTGGTGGTTCATCCGGGAGCGGGCAATCGCAGCGGCACGCTGGTCAATGCGCTGCTGGCGCTGGACCCGCAGCTGGCCCTGCTGCCACGCGCCGGGATCGTCCATCGACTGGACAAGGACACCAGCGGCGCGCTGCTGGTGGCGCGCAGCGCGGAGGCTCACACGGCGCTGGTGAGCGCGCTGGCCAGGCGCGAGATCGAACGCGAGTATCTGGCCCTGGTGCAGGGCGAGCCGGTCAGCGGATTCACCGTGGATCAGCCGCTGGACCGACATCCCACCGATCGGCTGCGTCGTGCGGTGCGCGAAGATGGCCGACCGGCGGTCACCCACGTCCGCATCGAGCACCGATTCAGCGGCTACACCCTGCTGCGCTGCAAGCTGGAAACCGGACGCACCCATCAGATTCGGGTCCACCTGGCGCACATGCGCCTGCCGATCGTAGGCGACCCCCTCTACGGCGGTCGGCTGCGCCTGCCGGCGGGTGCCGAGCCCGCCCTGGTCGATGCCCTGCGTGGCTTTCGCCGACAGGCGCTGCACGCGGAGAAGCTGGCTTTCGCTCATCCCATCGAGGGCCACCGAGTGGCCGTACAGGCAGCGATTCCCGACGATTTTCGCGACCTGCTCCGACTTTTGGCCGGATGAACTGGCTGGCCGCCGACTGGTCGCTGCCGGGGATTCGCGCGGTGACCACGCTGCGCAGTGGTCCCGGCGTCTCCCCTTCCCCCTGGGAGATGAACCTGGGTGATCGCTGTGGCGACAGCGCGACCAATGTGGCCGAGAACCGGCGCCGCTTGCTGGAACTGCTGGCGCTGCCGGCAGCACCCTGCTGGTTGCGTCAGGTGCACGGATCGCGAGTGGTCAGGGTCAATGCGCCGGCGGGGCCAGGCTGGGATCCGCCCGAGGCCGATGGCGCATTCAGCAGCGACCCTCATGCAGTGCTGGCGGTGCTGACCGCCGACTGTCTGCCGGTGGCGCTTGCTGCCACCGACGGCAGCGTCCTTGGCGTCGCTCACGCCGGCTGGCGCGGGCTGGCAGAGGGTGTGATCGAAGCTCTGGTCGAGCAGATGCGGTCGTCAGGCACCGAACTGGCAGCCTGGTTGGGGCCTGCGATAGGACCGGCCAGTTTCGAGATAGGACCAGAGGTCAAACAGGCGCTGATCGCCGCCGACCCCGGCGCGAACGGATGTTTTGCCCAGGGGCAGGGTGATCGCTGGTTGGCTGATCTCTATGCGCTGGCCACCCGGCGGCTACGCCGCAGTGGGGTCGACCGGGTCCATGGCGGCGGCGAGGACACGCTGGCCGATCCGCGCCGATTCCATTCCTTCCGCAGGGATGGCGAGCGCAGTGGGCGGATGGCGACGCTGATTTGGCGGGAGCCCAATTGATCCAGGCGGTATCGGCCGGCAGCGCTGCTCACCTGCCAAGATGCGCCGGCTGAGATTGACAACGCGAGCCAGCGCTTACCAGTTGATGGACATCCCCACCACACGGGTATGCTTGCCGCTTTCGTCCGGGGCGACCGTACAGCTGAAGGTCTGCGAATTCTCCTGATCAGTCCCACGCCGAAAAGTGATCGCAGATTTCACTTCCACGTTGCCGTCGTCCAGCTGGCTGGCGTTGGCCAACATGTCATCTTCGTTGAGCTCACCCATCTTGCCTTCGATCTTGCCCAGCACCTCTTCCTTGCAGGCCTGGACTGCGGACTGCGTCGTGGAATTGCCGCAGGCAACCAAGGACAATGCGCCGAGCACCAGCAGCACAGCTGAGCGAACCAGTGACGCGCTAGTATTCACAATCAGTTAGCCTCCCTACCTACAGCATAATCTCAAGTATATGCGGGTAATCCGCATTGATGCTATAGACCCGATTGTGCGCTCTATGATTTCGTGCTAGCGCATTCTGGCTAGAAAGTTTGCATTTCGTTCCGCAAATCACAGTCATTGCGCCAATCGGCCACCCGGGTGGCGACCTGACGGACCGGCTCAGTAACGCGGGAAGCTCGGGTCTACCTGTGTCGCCCAGGCATCAACCCCGCCGCTGACGTTGAAGGTTGTGGTGAAGCCCATCCCGCGAAAATGTTCCGCCGCCTGGCGTGAGGCATTGCCGTGATGGCAGATGAAGGCCATCGGCTGGCTGCGATCGGCCGACTTCAGCATCTCCATGGCCTCGCCGTCGAGCGCGCGCGCCGCCGCGAAGGGATAGGCCTGACGGTCAGCCGGTGGCCGCACATCCCAAAGCATCGGCGCCTCGCCGCGATTGATCAGTTCGGCCAGTTCAGTGACTGACAAATCAGCAACTGCCGCCGGGGCGTTGGGGTTGGTGATTTTCAGCCCGCTGCCGGTCAACCCGTCCACCCAGTCGATTTGCAATCCGTCAGCACGTCTGGCAGTGGCCAGATCGACCAGAATGCGGATGCCCTGCGATACGGCCACCAACTCGTGTCCCTGCGCCGGCTTGAGCATGAATTGGGCCTGCCAGCGGCCGTCGATGCTCAGGTGCAGCGCCAGCGAGGGATCCTCTTCCATGCCGGCTCTGATCGCTTCGGCTGCGGTCGGGGTGATGGTGATCTGCGGCGGGGTGCGGTCCGGCAGAGGCATGCCGAACAGCGTGTGAAGCTCGCCCGAGTTGAACATCCCGGCGATGATGTCACTGCCGCCGATCAGCTCACCCTTGACGTAGAGCTGGGGAATCGTCGGCCACTGTCCGTAGACCTTGATCCCTTCGCGGATCGTCTGATCCTCGAGCACGTCGACCGTGTGGTAGTCCTCCAGCAGCTGATCGATCATACCGGTGGCGGTCGCGGAGAATCCGCAGCGGGGTGCCTGTCGGTTGCCCTTCATGAACAGCACTACGGGGTGGGTTTGCAACAGGCTTTCGATGCGTTGCCGGGTCGCGTTGTCCAAGCTCGTTCTCTCTTTAAGGTGTCAGTCGTGGGGGAGTGCGGTCGCGTTTGAGGGGTGCGTACTTCACCCCCGGACTCGGCAGCTGGTCAACGGGAGAGCCGCAATCCCCCGCGCTTGCGCTGCCGCTGGCTGGCTTCGTCATCGGCGTAGTGATAGTCCAGCAGGCTCTGCTCCCACGATCCGTACATCGGGTTGGGCAGCAGGAACCAGCGCTCACCCCACCAGTTTCGATGCTTTTCCACCAGCGCCAGGCGCTGTTCCGGGCTGCCCTTGTAGTCGTCACTGAAGTCGCCCAGGTTGTCGCCTATCAGCAGCAATATCTGGTGCGTTTTGCTGATTTCAACCCGCCGCGGGCCCTTGTCACCCCAGCCTTTCGCGCGATCGCGCAGCAACACATGGCGCTGATCGGCGTTGGGGAATCCGAGCGCGGCGAGATTGTCGATGGTGGCCTGATTCAGGCTGACGTCGCGATTGCTGACATAGAAGATCTCGACGCCGTGCTTGGCGGCATGCCGGGCAAACGACAGGGCGCCTGGTATTGCCTTGGCCTGGCGTTCTTCGCACCAGGCCCGCCAGCTGGTTTCCTCGAAACTGCCGCCGTCGAGCAGCAGTCTGGCCTGATAGGGGCTGTTATCCAGGATGGTCTCATCGACGTCGACCACCACCGCCGGGCGCAGCCCAGGTTGCGGTAAAGGCTGCTCCAGTGCGGCGCTGAAATGCGGATCGGCCATTGCCTGCACCAGCGCCTCACCGGCATCGGCATAGATCCCCAGCATCGCGGCGTGGTACTCGGCAGCGCTCTGGAACCACAGCACCGCGTTGTAGTTGTCGTGGGCTTGCGCCGCGGTTTCGGTGCGCTGCTGTACGGGGCCGGTAGCGCAGGCGACCAGCACGGCGGTGGCGAGCGACAGCAGCAGCCAGCGAACGCCTGAGCGCTGAATGGGCGCCCGCCCGGCGGTTGGAGATTTGGGTATCTGCATGAGTTTGGGGACTTTGTCAGGTCAGCATCGGGAGCATAGCCAAAGCCGGTGACAAAGGCATGGCTTGTCTTGCCAGCGTCGCACGGGCGCGGTAAGAATGGGACTTGTTTTCACTTTCGCGGAGCAATGCTTGTGAGCGGGCAACCGAAACCTGGTTTTTACTTCGCCGTGCTGGCGGTGGTGCTTGGACTGCTGGGCTACGCCTATTTCCGATTCACCTCCACCACCGATTCCGGCAACCCGCCGACCACCACCGGCCAATACGACAGCACCGACAAGCCGCAGACGCCGACCGGCGACGGGGTGGAGGCGCCCGACGCCACCGGCCCGACCACGGTCAAGGAATATGCCTACGTCGCCTCGCAGAAGCTGCCCGACGTCAAGGGCGTTTCCAGCTACGGCGAAATGGAGGAGCGCACGGTCAAGTTCGCGATCAATGTCTGGGCCGGCTGGGCACCCATCGTTTACGCCAACGAGGGATTCCGTCCCGGCAAGCTGTGGAAGACCCCCGGCGGCCAGCCGTTCAAGGTGGAGCTGGTCCTGATCGATGACCCGGTCGCGATGCGCGACGCCTACGCCAGCGGCAATGTGCATGTCGGCTGGGCGACCGTCGACATGCTGCCGCTGCTGCTGGAAAGCCTGCAGAAGGATTCGCGCACCATGCCGCGGGTCTATCAGCAGGTCGACTGGTCTAATGGCGGTGACGGCATCGTGGTCCGAGACAGCATCAAGAGCGCACGCGAGCTGCGCGGCAAGACTGTGGTGCTGGCGCAGAATTCGCCCTCCCACTACTTCCTGCTCAGCACCCTGATCGACGCTGGCATCCAGCCGGCTGAAGTCGACATGCGCTTTACCAACAATGCTTTCGAAGCAGCCGCGGCGTTCAACGCCGACAAGCGGGTCGCCGGTGTGGTCAGCTGGGCGCCGGACATCTACAACCTGTCCGACGTCAGCGGCAACAAGATGCTGGTGTCGACTGCTACCGCCAACAAGCTGATCGCCGACGTCTGGTTCGCCCGCGCCGACTTCGCCAAGGACCATCCCGACATCACCGAAGGCCTGGTTCGCGGAATTTTCGACGCGATGACCGAACTGAGCACCACCGAAGCCAAACAGAAGGTGGCCGAGTGGATGGGTGACGGCTACTCGATGCCTGCTTCCGAAGTGATCGGGATGCTGGGTGACGCGCACTGGACCAACTTCGCCGACAACAAGGAGTTCTTCCTCAACCGCAACAACCCGAGCAACTTCGAGCGCACCTACAACAACGCCTTTGCGCTGTATCGCCGCATCGGCAGCGCCAGCAGCAAGGTGCCCTTTGATCAGGTGATGGACTTCTCGATCATCAAGAAGCTGGGCAGTGAGGCCAAGTACGCCAACCAGACCAGCGACTACGGGATCAACTTCGCGCCGCGCGCGGCCTCCTCCATTCAGGCCGAGAGCAGCGAGATCCTGACCAAGACCGTGGTCATCCATTTCTATCCCAACTCCTGGGATCTGGATCACAAGGTCACCAAGACCGAGAACGGCAAGACCGTCGAGGTGCCCTACGATCCCAATATCGGCTTTGTGCTCGAAGAAGTGGGTCGTTTGGCCGGGCAATATGGCGCTGCGCGCATCGTGATCGAGGGCCACACCGATGCATCGATGCGCGGGCAGGTTCCTGATGCGGCGGTTCGTGACCTCAGCAACAACCGCGCACAGGCGGTCAAGCAGGCGATCCTGAACAAGTTCAACACCCTGCAGCCGAATCAGTTCTCCGCCCAGGGACTGGGCTGGAGTCGACCGGCAGATCCGGCCGACCCGGACAATCACGCCCAGAACCGCCGGGTGGAAGTGAAGGTCTATCCGCTGGAAGCGCAGTAGCCGCACAGCCAGGGCCCAGTGACAAGGGCCCAGGGCCCAGTTGTCGGGCGGACCGCAACTGGGCCTGTTTTCCTGGGCCCTGAGCCCTGGGCCCTACAACTCGTGAGATCTTCGCCCATGCCCCGACCTGCCTGGTTCGACGACCTGTTCTCCCTGCGCCAGCCGGTGTCGCCGTCGTGGGCGCAGGTGCTTGCGGGGACCTGCTTGATGGGTCTGGCCTTTGCCTGGTTCATCGCCACCATCGGCGCGGCGGAGGAGCGGCTGATTTCGCCGGCGGTGCTGCCCAGCCCGGGTGAAGTGATCGGCAGCATCGGCAGTCTGGTCACCGAACGCGATCTGTTCAGCAGCATTCTGGCGACCATGGGGCGAGTGCTGCTGGGTTTCGGCCTGGCGATTCTGGTGGCGGTGCCGTTGGGCGTGGCTGCCGGTTCCTGGCGTGCCATTGAGGCCTTCCTCAAGCCGATCGTGACTGCCGGACGCAATCTGCCGGTAGCCGCACTAATCCCGCTGACCGTGCTCTGGTTCGGGATCTACGAGCAGCAGAAGGTGATGTTCATTTTCATCGCCAGCGCACCCTTCGTGTTTGCCGATGCCAGCGCGGCGATCCTCGGCGTGCACGAACGCTACGTCGACACCGCCCGCACCCTGGGTGCTTCTGACAAGCAGATCGTGCTCAAGGTGCTGCTGCCGCTGGCGCTGCCGGACATCTTCCGTTCGCTGCGTTCGCTGTTCGGACTGGCCTTCGGCTACATCATGCTGGCCGAGTTGATCAACGCGCCGCAGGG
>JAGRJL010000557.1 GCA_020442775.1 Lysobacterales bacterium
CTGCCGCTGGAGTCGCTGGTGGTGCACAACACCTTTGGCACCACCGGCGATCGGCTGGTGGTGCCCTGGTCAGCGGAGGCCTGCGCGATGTATCTGCCGCTGATGCGGCGTGCGCTGGCGCTGTTGGGGGTGCCATTGGAGCCGATGCCGCAGCGGGTTGGGGTGCTGATGGTGTGCTGGCAGCACAGCACCGTGGTGGTGGCCTCGGTGGCCAGCTATCTGGGCGAAAGCGGCTTCCTCAAGGTCAATCTGGACCCGGGAAGCTGGCGAGACCGCGACGACGCGCGACGCTACCTGGAATGGACCAGACCCTATCTGATCACCGGCGATCCGCTCTCCTTCAGCGCTCTGGCCGAGCTGGCTCCGCAGCTGCGACCGGCGGCGATGGTGTCCAGTTCGATGCATCTGTCGCCGGCGCTGGCCGCGCAGTTGAGCGCGCAGTTTGAGTGTCCGGTGCTGGATCTGTATTCCTGCAACGAAACCGGGCCGATTGCCGCGCGCAACGCCGGCAGCGATGGGCCGTGGACCCTGCTGCAGCCGCAGCTGCTGGTCGAGATCGTGGATCCGCGCGGCCGCGCGCTGCCGCCCGGGGAGCGCGGGGAGATCTGCGTCACCGGCGGCTTCAATCCCTATCTGCCGTTGCTGCGCTATCGCACCGGCGATCACGCCGCGCTGCGCTGGCAGGGCGATCATCCGCAGCTGATCGATCTGCAGGGCCGCCAGCCGGTGCTGTTCCACCATCAGGACGGCCGCCTGATCAACAACATCGACCTCAGCGTGGCGCTCAAGCCCTTTCCGCTGGCGCGCTTTCGCCTCACTCAGCGCCGCGACCTGTCGCTGTTGCTGGAAACCGATCCGCCGATCGCGAGCGATGAATTGCGCGACGCGGTGGCTACGGTGCTTGGCGCGCTGCCGCTGCAGATAGCCGCGCTGCCACCCGGTGACAAGGTGATCCAGTATCAGCGCAAGGATTGAGCTTCTCCCAAAGTCGTTGCCCTTTTGCCGCTCTGGTCTGATCGCCACTGTTGACTCCTGTGCACAAATATGTGACTATTAGGTCACATATGAACGATCGCACCGCCATCGACGAAGCACAGCTGGACGCGGTTTTCTTCGCCCTGGCCTCCGAGCCGCGGCGGCGGATTCTGGACATCCTGAAGGCCGAGCCGGCCGCCAACGTCAACCAGATCTGCGCCCATCTGGAAGCGGAAATGACCCGCTTTGCGGTGATGAAGCATCTCAACACGCTGGGGAAGGCGGGGCTGGTGATCACCGAGAAGGTCGGTCGCGAGAAGCGGATGTGGTTCGACCCCACCCCGATTCAATGGATCCACCAGCGCTGGACCACCGAGTTCAGCGCCTACTGGGCGGCGCGACTGACCCGCCTGAAATTCGCCGCGGAGGGCGCGGAAGTGCTGCCGCTGAAATCCAAACGCCGAGGACCCGGAAATGTCTGACCAGCTACAGAACCCGCCGGAGGTCGCCGATGCGATCTTCCGCATCGTGATCAACGCGCCAATTGAACGGGTCTGGCGCGAGCTGACCAAGACCGACGAGGCCCAG
The DNA here is from genome assembly GCA_020442775.1 of Lysobacterales bacterium. Classification (GTDB taxonomy): domain Bacteria; phylum Pseudomonadota; class Gammaproteobacteria; order Xanthomonadales; family SZUA-5; genus SZUA-5. The sequence goes on from JAGRJL010000557.1 coordinate 1,564, forward strand.
GGCGCGATCTTCAACGCCTGGCTGCACACCACTGGCCTGACCCCGGGCGGACGGATGCAGATGCGTACCGGCAGCGGCAAGCATGTGATCGTTGACGGCGCGGTGGAGGAGTTCGATCCCCCGCGCCGCTTCGTCCACACCCACCGCTTCACCCAGTACGACGACCCGGTGTGCAAGGTCGCCTACGAGCTCAAGCCGGTTGCCGGCGGTGTCGAGGTCACCCTGAAGGTGCTGCAGATGCCGGTGGGCACCCGCACCGCCAAGGATATGCAGGCGGGCGGCATGATGATCCTCAACACCTTGCAGGCGATCTGCGAGACCGGCAAGCCAAAGCTGGGCACTCGCCTGATGTATTTGATGTTCTCACTGATGGAATTCGTGCTGCCCAAGCGCACCCGTCGTGAACACTGGCCGATGAACTGAACCGAATCGCACGGAGAACCGCCATGGCTGACCCCAACGCCGCCCTGCAAACCCAGCTGAGCAACATCCAGAACAAGACCGGCAAGACCCTGGAGCAGATCCGGGCGCTGCTGGAGGCTACCGGGCTGAGCAAGCACGGTGAGCAGCGCGAGCATCTGATGGAGACCCTGGGCATCGGCTTTGGTGACGCCAATACGGTGATCCACGTGCTCAAGCAGGCGGCCGCGCCGGCCCCGGCCAGCGATGATCCGCTGGATCTGATCTATGTGGGTGCCAAGGCCCACCTGCGTCCGCTGCACGAGGCGCTGATGAAGCAGATCGACGCCTTTGGTGAGTTCGAGCGGGCGCCGAAGAAGACCTACATCAGCCTGCGCCGCAAAAAGCAGTTTGCGATGCTGGGCCCGGCGACCAAGACCCAGGTCGAGCTGGGTCTGAACGTGAAGGAGCTGCCGCACAGCGCGCGGCTGAAGGTGATGCCGCCGGCCAGCATGTGTCAGTACAGCCTGCGCCTGTCGGACGCTGCGGAAATCGACGCGGAGCTGATTGCCTGGGTGCGAAAGGCTTTCGACAGCGCCGGTTGAGGACCCTCTCCCGCCAGCCTGAGACTAGGCCGGCTGCAGCGGACGCTGGCGCCGCATCAGCAGTCCCAGCACCAGCACGCTGAGCAACAGCACGACCATCACCGCCAGCGCCAGCCATTGCAGCCGGGCCCAGCCCGGCCCGGCGATGGCCACCCCGGCCAGCACCGAGGAAAGTGCCATGGCGGTGAACATCGCCGCATCATGCAGGCCCTGCGCCAGGCCGCGCTCGGCTTCGCTGTGCTGGCTGGTGAGCAGGGTGCTGCCGCCGGAGAACAGGAAGCTCCAGCCCATCCCCAACAGCACCAGTGCGACCACGAAATGGTTGACCGTCTCGCCGTGCAAGGCGACCGCGCTGCAGCCCATGATCGCCAGCGCGCCCACAATGATCACCCGCATCGGCCCCAGCCGCTGGATCAGCAGGCCGCTGAACAGCATCGGCAGATACATCCCCAGCATGTGCCACTGCAGGGTCCAGGTGGCTTCGGCAAAGGGGTAGCCGCACAGCTGCATCGCCAGCGGGGTGGCGGTCATCAGCAGATTCATGGTGGCCCAGGCGGTGGCCGAGGCCAGCACCGCCAGCACGAAGCCGGGCCGGCGCAGCAAATCGCCGATCGCCGCCCTGGAGGCTCGCTGCGGCGGTGCCTGGGTGTACACCGGCGGGAAGCGCAGCCCGCGGGTGATCAGGAAGATCATCACCGCCAGCCCGATCAGGCTCAGATAGGTGGCCAGATAGGTGGTGCCCAGCGCATTGACCGTGTACTTCGACAGCGCCGGCCCGCAGAAGGCGCCGATCAATCCCCCTGCCAGCACCAGCGAAATTGCCTGCGCACGGCGGTCCGGTGGCGACACGTCCACCGCGGCGAAGCGCAGATACTGGCCCGCCGCGTTGTAGCAGCCGATCACAGCGGTGCCCAGGCAGAGCAGCCCGAAGGATCCCATCGCCACAGCCCAGGCGCAAAGCATCGCGCCGATCAGCGCAGCCACGCAGCCCAGCGCAAAGCCACTGGCGCGCCCGCGACGCTGCATCAGCAGCGAGATCGGCAGCGTCGACAGCGCGCCGCCAAGCACGAAACAGGTGACCGGCAGGGTCGCCAGACGCGGGTCCGGGGAGAGCATCAGACCGGCGAGGCCGTTGACGCTGACCAGCATTGCGTTGCCGGTCAGCAGCAGACCCTGGCACAGCACCAGCCAGTAGATCGATCGGGGAAGGGCAGACATGCGTGCTCGAGACTTCTTGCAGCGCGCAGCTTAGTCTGCCGCGCGATGATCCGCGAGGGCCGCCGGCCCTGATCCCCGGCGGAAGGGTCCAGGAGCGGAGATGTTCACCATCTTGTACCGCAAAATCGTCAGTGCGGGCTCTTAGCCGGGTACAATCGGTTGCCTCGCAACAATGCACAGTAACGGACTACGTCATGGCTGCACTTGAAGGCTCCTGGGTAACCGAGGCACACGAACTCGGCCAGTGCGCCATTTCCTTTCAGGTCAACAAGCTGCTGCATGCCGAGCAGAGCGAGTTTCAGAAGATCGAGATCTTCGAATCTGCGGCGTGGGGCAACATCATGGTGCTCGACGGCTGCCTGATGGTGACCACCCGCGACAACTTTCTCTATCACGAGATGATGGCGCACCCGGCGCTGTTCACCCATCCGCGGGCCAAGCGGGTCTGCATTATCGGCGGCGGCGACTGCGGCACCCTGCGCGAGGTGCTGCGTCACGAGGAAGTGGAGCACGCGGTCCAGATCGAGATCGATGAGCGGGTCACCCGGCTCTCTGAGCGCTACTTCCCGGAGCTGTGCGAGTCCAACGATGACCCGCGCGCGCAACTGCTGTTCATCGACGGGGTCAAGTGGATGGCCGAGGCCGATCCCGAGAGCCTGGATGTGGTCATCATCGACTCCACCGATCCGGTGGGCATGGCGGAAGGCCTGTTCGGTCGCGAGTTTTATCAGACCGCGCTGAAGGCGCTGCGCCCTGGCGGGATCCTGGTCCAGCAAAGCGAGGCGCCCTTGCTGCACGGCTCGCTGATTTCGTCGATGCGTACGCAGATGAAGGGAGCCGGTTTCCAGGCCATGCGCACCCTGTGCTTTCCCCAGCCCTGCTACCCCACCGGCTGGTGGAGCTGCACCATGGCGCGCAAGGGCGTGGACCTGGACTCTTTCCGCGAACGCGGCGCGGCGACCAAGAAATTCCCCACCCGCTACTACAACGTGGAAACCCACCGCGGCGCGCTGGCGCTGCCCGAGTTCCTGCGCGAGCAGCTCGAGGGCTAGCTGCCCGCGTTCACCTGGCTTGGGGAATCGCGGGCGACGAGCCAAAGGGCGATGCGGCCAAGATGGCCGCGGTCCAAAGCAACCTAACCTCCACTGCGGCCCGGCAAGTGCGGCGACCGTGATTGTCCAGGGTCTGAAGTGAGCGAATACAGACCAAACTCGCTGCGGATCTGCGCTTGAGGACCGCGGGCGTCCCGCCCGCATGCCGTTTCCCTGCTCGCTCCGATCTCGCGGGCCTATTCCCGACTGCCCAGCGCCGCCAGCGGCGCAAGTCTGGCCACCTTGTGCCGAATCGCGAGCGCCGCGGCCAGCGCCGCGACCAGCACCACAATGGCCGAGCTGCTCAGGGTCGCCGGTGACAGATAGGCCGGAACGCGATACAGCTCCGAACGCAGCCCCTGGGCCAGTATCTGGGTCAGCGCCCAGCCTGCGATCACCCCCAGCGGCATCGCCAGCACGGTCAGCAGGCTGAGCTCGACGATCAGCAGTGCCGACACCTCCTGATGCTGAAAACCGAGCACTCTCAGGGTGGCCAGCTCACGCTCCCTCTCGGCGTAGGCAATCCGCACGGTGTTGTAGAGCACGCCGAAGGCGATCACCGCGGCCAGGATTGAGGCGACCGAAGTGAACATGTCCAGCGATTCGGCCATGGTGTCGTAGAAGTTGTCGATCGCTGCCCGCCGCTGGCTGATTGCAATGATCTGGGGTCTCTCCTGCAGCTCGCGGTAAAGTGCTTCCACTTCAGCATCGGGCAACAGCGCGATAGCGGCGCCAGACACTCGTGGGCCGTCGCCCAGGACCCGGTCGAGCCAGTCCGAATCGGCATAGGCGCTGCTGCCGATGGGCTCGTCCACCAGGCCCGCGATCGGCAGCAACAGCTCGCGCCGATCGCCCTCCAGTCGCTGGGCGTAGACCCGATCCCCGACGCGCAGCTGCAGTCGCTCTGCCAGCGCAGCAGTCAACACCAGCCCGCTGGGCGGCAATCCGATCATCCGTTCGCCGCCCACCAGCAGGCGCTTCAGTTCGCTGTCGGCCGGCCAGCCCTCCAGCGACATCCGCTTGCGCTGGCTACCCTGCTGCAGCCGCACCGGTTCGTAACGCACCCCCTCGACCCGGGCCACGCCGGGCAGGGCGCGCAGCTCGTCCAGCACCCGCGGATGCTGCTGCTCGGCGAAAGTGACCTGCAGATCGTTGCGCTGGGCCAGGGCGAACTGGCGATCGACCATGTAGAACAGGGCGTCGCGCTGGAACATGCCCAGGGTCAGAATGGCCGAGGCCATCGCGATCCCGACCAGCGTCAGCAGGGTCTTCCAGGGTCGATGCATCAGCTGGCGAATCGCCATCCGTCCGAGCAGATCGCGACGTCCGCCAA
>JAGRJL010000039.1 GCA_020442775.1 Lysobacterales bacterium
TCCAGCATCTGGGTGGCCACGATCACCGGCTTGGCCGCGGCCTGGGCGCGGTCGATCAGCTCGCTCTGCACCACCGGCACATTCTCCGGCGGCAGTTCCACCCCCAGATCACCACGCGCCACCATGATCCCGTCAACCGCCGCCAGGATGGCGTCGATTTCGGTCAGCGCCTCGGGCTTTTCGATTTTGGCGATGATCGCGGTGTCGCGACGCTCCGGGTCGGCCGCCATGATCAGCTCACGCAGCTGGGCAATGTCATCGGCATGGCGAACGAAGGAGAGCGCGATCCAGTCCACCCCCAACGACAGACAGAAGCGCGCATCGGCGCGATCCTGTTCGGTCAGCGCCGGCGCCGATACCGCCACATCGGGCAGGTTGATCCCCTTCTTGTTCTTCAGCACGCCGCCCTGAACGACCTCGCAATCGACGTCTTCGCCATCAATGGCGCTGACCCGCAGTTCCAGATTGCCGTCGTCAAGCAGGATCCGCGCACCAATCCGCACGTCCTGGTGCAACTGCGCGTACTGGGAGGGAATCAGACCGGGGCGACCGACACAAGGCCTGGTGGTGACTCTGACCGATGACCCGGTCACCAGCTCAATGCGATCGCCCTCGAACATCCCGCAGCGAATCTTCGGCCCGCAGAGGTCGGCCAGCACCGCCACTTCCCGGCCGCAGGCGCTGGCGGCCTCCCGAATGGCGTCGTAGGCGGCGCGATGACCTTCATGGGTGCCGTGGGACATATTGAGGCGAAACACATCGACGCCGGCGCGGATCAGAGCGAGCAGACGCTGCGGCGCGCTGGAGGCTGGACCAACCGTGGCCACGATCTTGGTACGGCGCCGCTTGAGCAGCGATTGCTGAATCTCGATCCCCATCACTGCCCCCGTCAGCAGCCTTCGATCATGTTCGCCGGGCGGCAAGCCTGCCGCTAGCGGAGTACAGTATCGCACTCACCCGTTGCCGAACTCAGGGAGCTTCCCATGTACATCAGCGGTTTCGTGATTCCCGTGCCTGAGGCCAACAAGGCCGCCTATGAAGATGTCGCCGTTCGCTTCTGGGAGATCGCCAAGGACTACGGCGCACTGTCGCAAATCGAGGGCTGGGAGGCCGATGTGCCCGACGGCAAGCAGACCGACTTTCGCCGCGCGGTGAACCTGCAGCCCGGCGAGAAGGTGGTGTTCTCGTGGATGACCTGGCCGGACAAGGCCACCGCGGATGAGAGCCACGAAAAGATGTTCGCCGATGAGCGGATGAAATCCTTTGGCAGCGAGATGCCCTTCGACGGCAAGCGAATGATCATTGGCGGCTTCGAGGCGCTGGTGGTGCGAACGGCTGATCCCTCCGTGGCATTGTGAAAGCCACGCTGGCGCTGACCGCAACAGTGGGGGTTCTATTGGCGACTGCGCTGCCCGCGCAGGTGCAGGTCTACAAATGCGTCGATGCGGCCGGCAAGCTGAGCTTTCAGCAGTCTCCTTGCCCGGATCAGGCTGAGCAGCACGCGATGTCGGTTGAGGGGGACAGCGAGGCCAATATTGCGGCGGCCGAGAGCGCGGCCAAACGACGACTCGCCACGGAGCAAGAGCGGCAGCAGCGCGCTACGCGTGATGCGCTACTCGCAGCGCACAGGCCAGCGAGCCCATCGCGCCCTGACCGCGGCGCCGCCGCCAAACCGGCGGCGGAATGTCCGGCCACCTACGAAAACCCGGGCGTGCTCAAGCCCAGAACCACCGGTTACTACTATGACGAGCAGGGCCGTCGGCATGACACATACGATCAGAAAGAGCTCTACATGCGTTACAAGAGCCTGCCCAGCAAGACCTATTTGAAGAACACCGGCCGCTGGCCCAAGGGCTGTCCCGAGTAGCCGGACTGATTCGACAGTCTGCGGCATCCGCCAACCCACCCAATGCAACCGATATCCATGGCGGCGAATCTCCTCCAGGCGTGAGGTCGACCGGGCTCACTGCGAGTCCTCGCGAAAGCCGATAGGATAAAAAGTCGCGATTACCCAAGGAGGGGGCCATGGGCTCGGAATTCCTGTCGAAGACCTTCTACGGCAACACCGTCGGAGAATGGGGCACTGCCCTGCTGATCATCATCGCAGTGCTGCTGCTTTCCAAGGCGCTGTACTGGGTCCTGTCCAACATCGTCAAGAAGCTGACCAGCAAGACCAAGACCCAGTTTGACGACATTCTGATCGACCTGATCGAAGAACCGATCATCTTCGCGGTGACGGTGGGCGGCATCTGGTTCGGCCTCAATCGACTGAACTTTGGCGAAACCCTGACCAGCTGGATCAACGGTGGCGTCCGTTTCCTGGTGATCATTGCGGTGACCTGGCTGATTGCCCGGCTGGTGGAGGCGGTGTTCACTCACTATCTGGCGCCGATCGCGGCCCGCTCCGAAAACGACCTGGACGATCAGCTGCTGCCGATCGCGCGCAAGGGCGGCAAGACCGCGGTGTGGATCATCGGTCTGGTGGTGGCCTTGAACAACGCCGGCTACGACGTCGGTGCGCTGATCGCGGGCCTGGGTATCGGCGGTCTGGCCCTGGCAATGGCGGCCAAGGACACCGTCTCCAACATCTTCGGCGGATTCACCGTGTTCACCGACCAGCCGTTCAAGATCAACGATCGGATCCGGGTCAGCGGCTTCGACGGCAGCGTGGCGGAAATCGGCATCCGCAGCACCAAGCTGCGCACCCTCGACGGCACCCTGGTGACCCTGCCCAACTCCACCTTTTCCGACAGCGCGGTGGAGAACGTCAGCGCCGAACCCTCGCGCAAGGTGGTTTCCAATCTGGGGCTGACCTACGACACCAGCCCGGAGCAGATGCAGCGGGCGATGGCGATCCTGCGCGAGATCACCGCCGCCAATCCTTCGCTGGAAGAAAAGGTGGTGTGCGGCTTCAACGCCTTCGGCGATTTCGCGATGAACATCCTGCTGGTCTATTACATCCGCAGCGGCGAAGACATCGTCGGAGTGCAGTCGGCGATCAATCTGGAGATCCTCACTCGCTTCAACGCCGAAGGGCTGGAATTTGCCTTCCCCACCCAGACCCTCTACACCATCGCGCAGACAACTGCGGCGAAGGAATCACCCGCCTGATTCCGCTTCAGGGACGGAAGATGAGCGCTGAGGAAGATTTCCAGCTCGCGCAAGCGGCAGTGCTGGCCGATCAGATGCGTGCCGCTGGCAGCGGACCGGAACAGATCTATCAGGCTTGTTTCCGGGCCGCATTGCCCAGATCCCTGCGGCAGCTGGAGGCGTACTGGATCGACAGCCCACTGCCTGACTACGCAGAACTGCTGTGGCCCTGGCGGCTGTGGCAGTCGGTGGCCTGCATGGCGACTCATGAAGTCTTTCGGCTCAAGGACGCGCGGCTGCTGCCGTGGCTGGAAAGCTTTCCAGGCTATTTGCCGGCGATATTTGTTCGCGAAGCGTCGTTGATCAACCCCGAAGAGCTCTATGCCTCCGAACTGGCGCAGCTCCACCTAGCCCGCACTATTCATGAATGTTCGTCGCGAGGGTTTCGCAGGTGTGCTGTGGTGCGGTTCGCGGACCGGAGATCGGCGAAGGCGTACTTGACAGTACGTCGAGTCGATCGGAAGGAGCAAACCGCGCCATAGTGCGCCTGCGGAAGCCGCAGTAGAAAGTTCATGAATCGTGCGGGCTTGGCCCGCCGGAGCTGACGCTGTGGCAGCTGGAACTGAATCAGCGGCAAGACCCTGTCGCGCTTTCCGGCAACCTGATCGAGGCCTTTCACGCCGAACTTGCCGAACTACTGGAGTGCTACCAGCGCCGTGCACGCAAGGACATGCGGCGCCCCGATGAAGAGGCGGCGGCGGGTGCCGCAGACATCGCCGCCGCGCTGGCGCTGTTTGATCCGGAACCCGCAGAGCCGGATCCGCTCGACGACTGAGCGCCGCAAGTGGCGCTCAGCCCTCGTCACCCAGCTTCTTGATCTCCGGCCGGCGCCGACGCTGTGCCTTGGGCGGGAGCAGGCCGCGCATCGCGTCGAGCTTGCCGTAGCAGAGCAGACGATCATCAGCGAGCAGCTCTCTATCCATTCGCGGATTGGGAATCACCTTGCTGCCGCGATACAGGGTGAGCACGTTGATGTCGTTCTCGCGCAGTCCGGTGCCGCCGATGGTCTTGCCCTCGTAGATCGAGCCCTTGCGAATGCTGATTTCGCTGACCCCGTAGCCCTTGCTCACGGTGAGCCGCTGGCGCACGTCGATTTCGGGAAAATCCACCCGTGCGGCGATGTACTCGACCACCGCACCGGCGATATCGAGCTGGGTGCAGGTCTCGATGCCCTCCAGCCCCGGTGAGGAATTGACCTCCATCACCTGTGGACCGGCGGCGCTTTCCAGCATGTCGACGCCGGCCACGCGCAGCCCCAGGATCTGCGCCGCGCGCACCGCCGTTTCGGTGTAGGCCTCGGGCAGCTCCACCGGCTCGGCGACCCCGCCGCGGTGCACGTTGCTGCGAAACTCCTGGCCTTGCGCCACCCGTCGCATCGCCGCCACCACCCGGTCACCCACCACGAATGCACGAATGTCCTTACCCTTGCTTTCGGCCACGAACTTCTGAATCAGCACATCCTGGTTCTGGCTCTGCAGCAGTTCGATGATCGATTCGGCCGCCTTGATGGTTTCGGCCAGCAGCACGCCGATGCCCTGAGTGCCCTGGATCAGCTTGATCACCACCGGCGCTCCGCCTACCCGTTCAATCGCCGGCAGCACGTCCTTCTTGTCGCTGACGAAGCTGGTGCGGGGAATCCCGATCTGGTGGCGAGAAAGAATCTGCAGGCTGCGCAGCTTGTCGCGCGAGTTGCTGATCCCGTTCGCGGTGTTGGCGCAGAACACGCCCATCTCCTCGAACTGGCGCACCACCGAGGTGCCGTAGTAGGTGATCGAGGCGCCGATCCGGGGCAGCACCGCATCGTAATCGCTGAGCAGCTTCTGCCGAAAGTACAAGTCAGGGCGGCCCTGCTGCAGGTCAATGGCGAACTTCAGCGTGTTCAGCACCTTGACCTTGTAGCCGCGCACCAGCGCCGCTTCCTTCAGCCGCCGGGTGCTGTAGGACTTCGGTCCGCAGGAAAGAATCGCCAGCTTCATCGCAGCCTCCCATCTGCTCGTCGGGCTTCCAGCATACCCCCGACGCCCGCAGCGACCGGTCAAGGCGAGCGGAATGACGACCTGCCCTCGTCGACAACGGATCTGTGCGCCTACAGAAAGGGCGCGCAGGCCAGTCCGACCGGGCGGCTCAGCCGGGTCAGCGGCATGCTGCCGCTGCCGAAGCCGGCAACCACCGAATCGAACTCCAGCGAACCCTGATCGCAGCCGTCAAAGCGCAGGGTCACCGTGCCCCAGGCGGGGTTGCTGACCTGGGCAGGGTCGAAGTTGGGAATGAAGCGTCCGCCCTGGGTCTGGGTAAAGGGAATCGTGGCCACATTGCCCTGGTAGGTACCGACCCCGCCGAACCAGGCCTGGTTGCCGTCGGCATCAAAGCTGAACCACCAGGCCAGCATCCGGTTGTCCGACAGGGTCTCCACAAACAGACCGTGGCCGGCCTGCAGCGGATCAAACCAGGCGCCGGTGGTGCCCTCGTCGATCGGCGCGCCGCGCTCGGGAAACAAATCGATCATCCGCAGCGGGCTGTCCTCGGTCCCACCATTGCGCCCGCCGTCAACAAACAGGAAGCGCTGGTCGGCAGAAAACTCGATATGGAAGGGCGAATCAAACTGTGCCTGCGAAGCCAGGCCGTCGCGATTGCCGGCTGCCCCGGTTCCGGCAAGCACACCGACGGCGCCACTGCGGCTGATGGTCATGATCTGGTTGCGCTGAGGCACCACCACGTAGAACTGGTCGTGGGCGAATTTGATGTGGCCGGCGCCGGCCGGCATGCTGGCAAAGACCTGCACCGAGCCATCGGTCCCGCGCCGGTAAACCCGCCCGTTGGTGACAGAGCTGAAATAGACCTGGCCCTGATCGTCAAGGGTCACCCCGGAAACGCAGCCGTAGTCGGGAGAGGTGGCCAACGGGGCGGCGGTGGCGCTGCCGGCCGCCACCCGGTAGACCCCCGGATTGCCGCCGCTGAAGGAGCACGAGGCGATATACAGATTGCCCGCCGCGTCCTGGACCATGTCATCCGGGCCGGTCACGGTGGTGAACAGGCTGACGCTGCCGCTGGCGCTGATTCGCGAGACCCGGTTGCGCCGATACTCGCTCTGCAGGATCGAGCCGTCGGCGTCAATCAAGTTGCCGCTGGGTCCGACCAGCCGGTCGGTAACCAGATTGATCTCGCCGTCGGGATCGATGCGGTAGAGCGAAGTGCCGTTAAGCGCATTGGGATTGCCAAAGTCGGCAACGTAGAGGGTGCCGTCGGCGGCCACGCTCATGCCGGCGTTGGCGCGCAGCACGGCGTAGGTGGATACCACTGGCTCGGCATGGACGGCGGTGGCCAGCAAAAGCAACGAGATGAGTATGGGAAAATTTCGCATGACGATCCTTGGTGGATGGAAATCGGAGCCGATCTCGCCCCAGCGGGGTCGTCAATGCCAGCCAGATCTGTTCAGCGGGACTTGCCGCGCAACGAGCGGGACTGTGGGTGCTCGGAGACGCCGTAAACTGGCACCAGCGGGATGACGCCCACACGCCCCACGCAGCCCACGACACCGATGCCCTTGCAGCCCTCCTCTCGCTCATCCGAAACCCGGACAGCAACGCTGGTCCAACCATCAGCGGCACGCACCTGGCACCCGGCGTGGCTGCTGGCCGGGATTCTGCTGCTTTACTGCATCTGGACCTTTGTCGGTTGGCGGCGCTACCTGATTAACCAGGGAATCCCCTTCACCACGCTGTCGCTGACCTTCTTCGTGCTGTTTGACTGGGCCTTCTGGCTGGTCGGCGCGCCCGCGGTGTGGTGGATCTCCAAGCAGTTTCCGCCCACCGATGTGGCCCGATTTCTGGTCCTGCACCTGCCCCTGAGTCTGCTCGCCGCCACCGCCGCGATCGGCCTGTCGGCGCTGATCCGCAGTCAGATCGACCCGCAGACGGAAGTGCCGCTGATCCAGTTCCAGGCACGAATGCGCTCGGAGCTGGGCTGGTATGTGGTGTTTTACTGGCTGGTGGTGTGCAGCTATCTGGCCCTGGACTATCACCGCGCGCTGCATCGCCAGCTGGCCGCGGCCTACGAACTGCAGCTGAGCAATCTGCAGCTGGGGCGTGATCTGGCCGAGGCACGACTGGCCAATCTGCGCCACCAGCTGCACCCGCATTTCCTGTTCAACGCGCTGCATTCGGTGTCGGCCCTGATGGAGCTGTCGGTACCGACCGCGCGCGACAAGCTGATCGAGCTGTCCAATCTGCTGCGGATGTCGCTGGAGATCAGTCAGCGCGACCACCACCGGGTTGCCGAGGAGGCGGACTGGCTGCGTCACTATCTGGCGCTGGAGGAATTGCGTCACCAGCCGCCGATTCGCTGGTCGGTGACCCATGACCCGGCCACCGAGCAGCTGGCAATCCCCTGCCTGATCTCCCAGCCGCTGGTCGAGAACGCGATCAAGCACAGCAAACGCGGCGGCCGCCGCGGCGAGATCGAAATCCAGGTCAGCTTTGAACGCGTCAATCAACGACTGCAGCTGCGGGTGGATGACAACGGTCCCGGCTGGCCCGATCACCCGCTGCGCGAGGGCATCGGCCTGCAGTATGTGCGCCGGGTGCTGCAACCGCTGGGAGAGCGGGCGAGTCTGCGCCGCGAGGCCAGCCCTCTGGGCGGCGCGCGAGTCCTGATTGATCTGCCGGTTGTGGTCGATGCTGCTTAGGGCCGCCATCGTCGAGGACGAGCCGCTGGCTGCGCAGCTGCTGCACCGATGGTTGGCCGAATCTCCCGACACGGCAATCGTGGGCAGTGCCGACAGCCTGCCATCGGCGCAGACGATGATTGAACAGTGCTCCATCGACGTGCTGCTGCTGGATATCAACCTGGCCGGGGAAGATGGCTTCTGTCTCGCCGAAGCCGGCTACCGGCAGAATCTGTTCGAGATCATCTTCGTCAGTGCGCATGCCTACTACGCGCTGCCGGCCTTCCGGGTGGACGCCGTCGACTTTCTGAGAAAGCCCTTTTCCAGGGCGCAGCTGTTTGAGGCATTGGAGCGGGTGCGACGACGGATAGACTCCCGGCGGCGGCTGGGTGCGGGGAAGCTGCGCATTCGCGATGGCGATTCGCTGAAGCTGGTGCCCTGTGCCGCTATCCAGTGGATCGAGTCGGCCGGAGGCTACAGCGTGGTGCATACCCGCGAGCAGCGACACATCACCCGGGAGCCGCTGGCCAGACTGATCACCCAGCTGGGCGAGGGCTTCGCCCGCATCCATCGCTCGCTGCTGGTTAACCTCAGCCTGGTCGAGTCGGTACAGGCGCTGCCCCATGGTGATGCGCTGCTGTGCCTGGTCGGTGGTCACCAACTGCGCATGAGCCGTCGCTACCGGTCGGTGCTGCAGCGTCTGGATGGCTGACTCCAGACTGGAGTCGCAGACCTGGTTGGCCTGATCGGCCGGTTGCGCCAGACCAGGCGTAGCTCAACAGAGTTGGTGGCGTCAGTGGCCCGCTTGCGGCAAGTCGGAGCACCCCGCTAACCTTGATTCCGTGCCGACCAGGGAGTCCGAGTTGAGCGTGCCGGCGGGTCAAACGGCCTTTACCGCGCTGTTGCAGCAGTGGTCAGCGGGCGATCACGCTGCACGTGACGCCCTGATGGCCAGCGCCTATGAACAGCTCAAGGTAATTGCGCGCGCACAGATGGCCGGCGAGCGCGCCGGCCACACCCTTCAGCCAACTGCCCTGGTCCATGAAGCCTTTCTGAAGCTGGCGGCTGGCGCGAGCATCGACTGGCAGGACCGCACCCATTTCTTCGCGGTATCGGCCAGAGTCATTCGCCAGGTACTGGTAGACAACGCCCGGCGCCGCAACGCCGCCAGGCGAGATGGGTCTGCCGCTGCGCCGCTGACTCTGACGGTCACCGATGACATCGTCGATCTGCACCAGCTCGACCAGGCCCTGACTCGACTGGAGGCGCTTGACGCCAATCAGGCCCGAGTGGTTGAACTCCGCTACTTTGCCGGTTTGACCATCGCCGAGACGGCTTTTGCGATCGGGCAGTCGACCGCAACCGTCGAGCGCGCCTGGCGGGTTGCCCGGGCCTGGCTCTACACCCAGCTGGGACCCGCATGATGGAAACCAGGCCCAACTCCCTGGAGCGTCGGGCACTCATGCTCTTTTGCGAAAGTGTCGAGCACCCGGAGGAGTCGAGATCGGCCTGGCTGGATCAGGCCTGTGCTGGCGACAGCTCACTGCGCGCCGCAGTAGAGCGCCTGGTGGCGGCGGACCGGATTGCCTCCGGTTTTCTGGACCAACCACCGCCCGGCGCAGCCCGCGGCGATCGTCGCGGTGAGCGACTGGGCGCCTTCGAGCTGATCGAGCCCATCGGCGCCGGCGGCATGGGGCAGGTCTTCAGGGCCCGCCGGATCGACGGCGGCTTCGAGCAGGAGGTGGCGATCAAGCTATACACCGCGGGCCATCTCACGACCGCAACCCTGCATCGCTTTCATGCCGAGCGTCAGATCCTGGCCTGTCTGGAGCATCCCGGGATTGCCCGGGTCATCGACGGCGGCAACGCCGCCGATGGCACGCCCTATATCGCAATGGAGCTGGTGCAGGGACAGCCGATCAATGATGCCTGCGATCAGCGCTCACTGGATCTGCGTCAACGCCTGCGCCTTTGCCAGCGAGTTTGCGAGGCGCTGCAGACCGCCCACGCCCGCGGCATCGTCCATCGCGACATCAAGCCCGGCAACGTGCTGGTCGATGATCAGGGCCAGCCGCGCATCATCGACTTTGGCATCGCCAAGGTGCTCGACGCGGAATCGGTTGGGCTGGCGCTGCCGCAAACCGCAACCGCACTGCAGATCCTCACGCCCGAGTACGCCAGCCCCGAGCAGGTTCGCGGCGAAGAGATTGGCCCCAGCAGCGATGTTTATTCGCTAGGGGTGCTGATGTACGAACTGCTCACCGGCAGTCGCCCCTACGCGCTGTCAGCACGCACCCCACTGGAAATCGAGCGCACGGTCTGTCATTCGATGCCGGCCGATCCCAGCACGCACGTCAGCCGCGCGCTGATTCCACCGCCGCGCGGGCTGCCCGAATCGGGCTCGCTGCGTCGGCAGCTGCGCGGCGACCTGGACCGCATCGTGATGACCGCGCTGCGCAAGGAGCCGGGACAGCGCTACCCCAGCGCAGCGGCCCTGGGCGAGGATATCGGTCGCTATCTTTCCGGGCACCCGGTGCAGGCTCGCGGCGCATCCCGCTGGTATCGGCTGGGCAAGTTCGTACAGCGCAACCGGGCAGCCAGCATAGCCACCGCAACGGTTTTCGTGATTCTGATCGGCGCGCTGATCGCGGTTTCGCTGCAGGCCCGTCAGGCACGTCTGCAGGCCGAGCGGGCGGAGGCAGCGAAAGACTTTCTGGTACAGATGATTTCCCAGGCGGATCCCTACGAAAATGCCGGCGAGCCGACCATGGCCGGCGCCCTGCACCGAGCCATTCCGCAAATCGGTGAATACTTCAGCGCGCAGCCCCAGCTGGCCGCAGAGCTGCGCTTCGCGGTGGGATTTGCGCTGGAAGGGCTTGGCCAGACCGAAGCGGCCAACCAACAGCTGGCGCTGGCTCTGGCCTACTACCAGCAACAGGCCGACCCGGTGCCGGTGGCGCGAACGCTGACTGCGATCGGACGGGTGAGCTGGGCCAACAGCGACTACGCCCTGGCAGAAGCGCAGTTCGAACAGGCGCTTGGGTTGATCGAAGGCCTGGACAGCGCCGCGGCCACCCAGGTGCGCTATCACACCCTGGCGGACCTGGGTGGCTTGTTGCCCAAGACGGAGCAGTTCGACCGGGCAGAGCAGATCACTCGCCAGGCGCTGGCGTTGCAGCCGGAGATTGCCGGCCTGCGCCCGCTCGAAGTGCCGGTGCTGTGGAACAATCTGGCGACTGCGCTGGAGGGCACCGGCGATCTGCCCGGCGCGATCGAAGCCTATGAACGCAGCATCGAGCTGCACCGCCAGAATCATGCCGCGCATCCCGACCTGGCCATCGCCCTGGCCAATCTGGGCATGACCTACGAAACCGTCGGCGATCTGCCCAAGGCGGTGGCCCTCTCGGCCGAAGCAGCCGAAATGCAGGATCAGGTGCTCGGCAAGCAACATCCGGAAGCGCTGCTGCAGCGTTACAACCTGGGCAGCCTGCAGGTCAACGCCGGGCAACTGGACGCCGCGGTGGTCAACCTGCAAATCGCCGTGGCCGGTGCCGACCAGGCCTACGCGCCCGATCATCTGTATGCCGGCCGCTTCAATCACCGTCTGGCCGAAGTGCTGCTGCAGCTGGGTCGAACCGAGGAGGCTCGGGCGCCTGCGACGAAAGCGGCGGCCGTCTACGCCAGCAACGATGAAACCCCCGAACGCTGGCGTGATGCGCTCAACGAGATCCAGCTGCAGCTGGACGCAAACTGACCCCGCTCGCCTTTGACCAGAAATCGAATAGTTTTTTGCATTTCGATGATGGAAGTTGGCGCCGCTTTGCGCTAACCCGATAGGACCACAGCTACGGCAGCGGGGTAGCGCATGAAAACCAAGATCACCATCCGACCGGTCGCTGCACTGGCGCTGCTGGCGGCCGCCGTCGGGGCGCAAGCGCAGATCCAGCGCATCAGCACCGCACTGGACGGCACCCAGTCCAATCATGACAGCTACGAGGCCAGCCTCTCGGACGACGGCAGCGTGATCGCCTTTCGCTCCAGCGCCAGCAACCTGCTCGCTGGCGACGTCAATGACCTGCCTGACGTGTTCCTGCGCGATCTCAGCGCCGGGACCATCGAGCAGGTGAACGTTGACGACATGGGCAACGTACTCGACTTCAGCAATCTATATCGCGGCAGCTATGCACCGTCGGTTTCCGACGATGGCCAACGGGTGGTCTTCAGCGGCTATCCCGACTACGCCCAGGGCGTGCTTCGCGACCGCTTGGCCAACACGACCCTGGAGGTGCTGCGGATCAGCTTCACCTCCAACAACACTGACCGACAGGCGCGCCAGCAAAGCCGGATCTCCGGCAACGGTCAGTTTGTGGTTTTCCATTCGCGAGCCGCTTTCCAGAATTCCGAGCCGGTGAGCGCCCGACCCGCCAATACCGGCACCGTCGCCATGCACAGCATCTTTCTCTATGACGCGGTGACCGATCCCACGCCGATGGCCGAGCGCTTGTCCCGGCCCGACTTCACCGGCGACACCAGCTGCATCGCGGACACCGGCCTAGAGTGCCCGGAAGGCAATGCCGACAGCTTCGCCGCCTCGGTCTCCGATGACGGCAGCCTGGTGGCCTTCCACAGCCACGCCGGGAATCTGGTACCCGAAGACGACAACGACTTTCAGGACGTCTTCGTCAAGCACCGCTTCGACGCGGGCAACACTTATCAGGGCATCGCTGGGCCAATTGAGCGAGTGAGCGTGTCCAGCGCCGGGGACCAGGGCAACGACGACAGCGTCGAGGCCATGATTTCGGGCGACGGTGCCTTCGTCGCGTTCCGCTCGCTGGCCAGCAATCTGGTGGCAGGCGATGGCAATGGACGCTGGGACATCTTCGTCCATCAACGGGCCACCGGGATCACCACCCGGGTCAGCGTCTCTTCTGCTGGCGTCGAAGCCAACCACGACAGCTTCTCGCCCTCGATCAGCGATGATGGCCGCTTTGTCGCCTTTCGCTCCAACGCATCCAATCTGGTGGCCGGCGACGGCAACGCCCGTCAGGACATCTTTGTCCACGACCGCATGAGCGGCACTACGGTGAGGGTCAGCATGCCCGATGGCGGAGGTGAGGCCGACGGCCACAGCGATTTACCCGCCATCTCCGGCGACGGTCAGTGGATTGTGTTCGAGTCCGACGCCACCAATCTGGTGCCGGCCGACACCAATCGGTCCCGCGACATCTTCCGGGTGGCCAATCCGTTGAACGGAGGGACCCGCTGATGAACGCGATCTTCCGACTGATTTCGGCTCTGGCACTGATTCTGTGCAGCGCCGGCATACACGCACAGCGCGGGATTCCGGGTGCGATCTTCTACGATGGCTTCGAGGGCGACTTCCGCATCGTCCCGCTGGATCTGCTGGCCGGTGTCGCCGAGCAGCCGCTGGGGCACCAGATCCAGGTGCTGCCGCCCGGTGCCACGGTAACGCTTTACGCCATTGACAGCGGCCCGGCCGGCCTCAGCATTGATGCCAATGGCGTCCTCAGCTGGGCACCGACTCTCGCCGACGGCGGCCAGCACCCGGTCACCGTGCGCGCCGAGGACGATCAGGGCGCAGTCGACACCGAGTCCTTCGTGATTGAGGTGCTGCTGCCCAATTCGCCGCCGCTGATCGACACCATCGGCGAGCGCATTGTGGCCGCCGATCAGATCCTGAGCTTTAGCGTACCGGCCACCGATCCGGACGCAGGCGATACGCTGAGCTATTCGCTGGACATCGCACCCGGCGGGATGCAGCTCAACCCCACCAGCGGCCTGCTCAGCTGGACCCCGACTTTGGCCGACCTGGGCAGCCACCCGGTCACCGTGCGGGTCACCGACAGCCGCGGCTTTTTCGACACCGAGCCCTTCAGCGTGCTGGTGATTGACGCCAACCAGCCGCCGGTGCTGGCGCCCATTGCCGCTCAGGGCGCGATTCTCAACCAGCCCTATGCCCTGCTGCTGATGGCCAGCGATCCGGACATGGATACCCTCAGCTTTAGCCTGACCCAGGCCCCGACCGGAATGGTTATCGACTCGGCAACCGGCCAGATCGGCTGGAACCCGACCAGCCTGATCCAGGGCAGCGAAACGGTGAGCGTGTCGGTCAGCGATGGCCGCGGCGGCAGCGACAGCGCCAGCTTCACAATCCTGATCGACAATAACGTGGCGCCGATTGCGCTCGACGACCGCTACACGGTGGAGCGCGGAGAGACCCTCACCGTGCCACCGCTGGGGGTGCTGCTGAACGACGAGGATCCCAACCAGACCCCGATCAGCGCGCAGCTGGAGACCGATGCCGGCGCCGGCACCCTGGCCCTGGGCGCGGATGGTGGCTTCAGCTACACCCCGGATCTGACTCTGAGCCCCTTCGGCTTTGTTGAGAAATTCCGGGTGCAGAGCCCCAATGGCCCGCGCATCGCGATGCCCAGAGTCGGTGACATGAACGGCGATGGCGACCCCGATATCGTGGTGCGCTACAGCAACGGCTCAGCCGGGCGCAATCGTGCGCTAATCGTTCGCGCAGATGACGGCAGTCTGATCTATCAGACCCCAGCCTACGATCGCGGCGTCGAAACCACGCAGGGCTTCCTGCTCGCCGATATCGATCTGGACGGGCGCATGGAGATGGTCGTGGTCGGCAGCGAAAACGGCCGCAGCACCACCCAGGACGGGCGCAAGCTGGTCGCTTTCGAGCACGACGGCAGCTTCAAATGGGTCAGCGAAGCGATCCCGCTCGACGGCATTTACCTGGACGCCATCGTCGACCAGCGCGGCAATCCGGCCGGCGAGATTGTCGCTGTGGATCTCGACGGTGACGGCACCCCGGAACTGGTTCATGGCCATGCACAAACCGACGCCATCGGCGTCACCGCCTTCGACAACAACGGCCGCATTCTGTTCACTCGCTATGCGCGAGGTGCGGGCTTCATCCGGCCGCAGATTGATCTGACCGTGGAAGTGGTCGACCTGGATCTGGACGGGGATCCGGAGATTCTGGTTTCCGGCGCGGCCTTTTCCCATCGCGGCGACGTACTGTGGACGGTTCCCGGCGATCTTTCCGCGCCGCGCTCCACGCCGATCGCAGCCAATCTTGATGATGATCCCTATCCGGAGCTGATCCGCGCGCCCGATACCGACGATACCGCTGTCTACGAACATGACGGCACCCTCAAGTGGCAGCTGCCAACCATCTACGAGGAGGAGCTCCCTCTGGTAGTCGCCGACGTCGATGATGACGGCAAGGCGGACATCCTTTCGGCCGCGCGCAATGGTTCCAGCCCCGGCTTTCTGGAAGTCCGCAACGGCATCGACGGATCGCTCAAATGGCAGTACCCGACCGTGTCCGATCCCAGTTTCGACCCCACTTACTACGCGCCGGTAGTGATGGATTTCGACGGCGACGGCAAGGTCGAGGTCGGGATCATTGATGGGGAGATCAACATGCATGTGCTCAACGGCGAGGACGGCACGCTGATCGACATCTTCGATCTGGACAACGACTCCGGCGTCCATGCGGTCCCGATCATGGCCGATGTCGACGGTGATGGCGCATCGGAAATGGTGATCCACGGTCAATCGCGCTTTGGCGTTGGTGCTTCCGATATCGTGCGCGTCTACGAAGGCCCCAACGACGACTGGCCGGCAACCCGGCCGATCTGGAACCAGTGGAACTACCACGTCACCAACATCAACGATGACGGCACAGTGCCGGCGCAGGAACGGCCACACTGGCTGCTGCCCGGCCTGAACAACAATCGGCTCAATGCGCTGCTGCCTGAGGACCGGGTGCCGCAGATAGACCAGTTCAGCTACAGAGCATCCGACGGGGAGTTGCTCTCCAACGTCGCCACGGTGGAGATCGAGGTGATCCCGCCGAACAACGCGCCGCAGATCCTCTCCACGCCGCGCACCCTGGCCTCGCCGGACTTTCCCTACAGCTACCCGGTGCTGGCGGTCGATCCGGACGTCGGCGAAACGCTGAGCTTTGCGCTGGTGCAGGCGCCAGCAGGGATGAGCGTCGATAGCCTGGGCCTGATCACCTGGACCCCGAGCATGGGCGATCTGGGCAGCCATCCGGTCATCCTCCAGGTCACCGACACCCTGGGGTACAGCGATACCCAGCTATTCGAGATTCTGGTCCGCGCCGCAACGACGGTGCCCAACGTGGTTGGCCAGACCCAGGCCGCCGCAGTCAGCGCGGTGGAGGCCGCAGACCTTGCTGCCAACCCGATCGCTCCGGTGTTCGATCCGGTGGTACCGGCCGGACAGGTGCGCGCACAGCTGCCGGCGGGCGGCAGCGCCGCCGCGGCCGGTGACTCGGTCCGCCTGGAGGTCTCGCTGGGACCGGCCCCGGTAACCGTTCCGCGGGTGGTTGGGCTGGATCTGCTCAATGCCGGCAACCGCCTGGTCGATGCCAGTCTGATGCTGGGCGCCACTACTTACGTCAATCGCGACGATCTGCCGCTAGGCACGGTGATCGAGCAGAACCCGGCCCCGGGCAGCGATGCCGCGCCCGGGTCGAGTGTCGACCTGACCGTTTCCGGCGGCCCGCGGATCGATATCGCCATCGACAGCCCGGTGTTGATCGGCGGTCAGTCCACCGCCGTGGCGATCACCGTCTACAGTAACGACGGGATGCCGCTCGATCCGCAGCCGGCAAGCAACCTCAGCCTCTTCGAGGCGGTCCCCGGCGCCAGCAGCGGACCGGCCCCAACCGTCGGCGGCGGCAGCGTGATGACCAGCGCCACCACCCAGGGCGAGTACCTGCTGCAGGTCGATCTGCCGGCAACCATGGAGAGCTATCAGACCGAACTGGTGGTGATGGAGGCAATCGCCGATGCGCCCGAGGGGAACATCTTTGCCGACCTGGGCGCGCAACTGGAAAGCGCCGATCGGCTGATTGCACAGCTGGAAGCGGCGGTGCTGATCAACGATGTGCCAACGATTCAGGCGATCGACGCCCAGCTACAGATCCTGCGTCAGGGCCTGAGCGTGGACCGCATCCGCGGCTTAACCCCACTGGCCCCGGACGGCGGCGTTCCGCCTGATCGCGATACCGCGATCGGCATGGGATTCATCGCCGGAAGCGACGACAGCGCCTTCCTCGCCGGCACTGCCGACCTGGCCCTGAGCCTGGAGCAGATGGCCGCGCTGGTGGACAATCCCGCGACACCGGATGTGGAGGTATTCAACCTCAATCAACGGCTACTGGCCCAGGCCGCCGGACTGGATGGTCTGGAACCCGGCGTACCCGGCGTGCTCGGCGCGCTGGGACCCACCGTGGAACTGCTCAGTCACCGCATCCCGCAGATGCTGGCCAGCGACATCGATGCCCTGCATCAGGCCTTGAGCGACGCCGGTCTGCTCGGACCGACCGCGCCGCTGCGGATGGAAAAGTCGCTGCGCTTCACTCTGGTCGGGGTGCTCAGCGCCACCCGGATTCGCAACAACATCATCAAGAAGGTCTACAAACCGATCCTCGGCGACGTGGTCCGCGCTGCGGTGATCCTGGTTGCCGGCAACGGCCTGGTGACCTATGCCAATGCCGGCAACCTGTCCGGCATCATCACCGCCGCCAGCCTTTCCATCCACGTGGCCAAGATCCCCAACTCGGTAGTCGAAGGGGTGGGCTTTGAGTCCTATGCGCAGGCCAACAGCACGATCATGATCGGGCCCGACGCCATCGAGCAGGCCCAGTCCATCCTCAGCCTGGGACTATCCACCGCGCAGAACCTCAAGGACATCAACAAGATCCAGGCCAACCTCAAGGCCGCCGCCGAAATCGGCAACAACACCGTGGGACTGGTCAAGGGCGCGATCAGCAGTCCCGGGGCCATCCGCAGCGGCTGCTTCCTCGACCCCACCCCGGGCTGCCGTCAGCTGGTCTACCCCGACGGCTTCGATTCGGCCTACGTCAATGACGGTCCCCTGGCGTTGCCTGCGCCGGTCCTGATCGTCACCTTCGGTCTGGCCAGCGGCAATGTTGGCGTGTTTATCGGGGTGTTCCTGCCGACCGAGCCGGAACAGAACTGATTGATTGCGATCCGGCGCGAAACCCCAATGGCGGTTTCGCGCCGGCTGCCTCAACTGAGGGCTTGCGTGATCATGCAGGTCCGCCCAGATTGCGGGAATTCCCGGCCGCGAACTCAAGATCATGCGCAGCAGCCACCTGCGATCCTCGGCACTCTTTCTAGCAGCCCTGCTCAGCGGCTGCGCCTCCCAGTCACCCGACAGGATGGCGGCGGCGCCAATTGCCGCAGCCAGCGATCACGCCAACGCCTACCAGCGGCTGCCCGCGGCCAACGCCCGCTATCGCGATGGCGATCCCAACGCGCGGGCAGAGCCACGTTTGAATCCAGAGGTCGACCAGCACGCGGCCCTCGTTGCGCGCGCGGCGCAGGGGCCAAGCGTGAGTGCGGAAGACCTCGCGCGGCAGGGCTATCTGTTGAGCCTGCGCGGAGACCGCGACGGCGCGATCGCGACGCTGGATGAGGCACGCACGCGCTTCCCGGACAACGGCCGCGTCTACTGGACCCTGGGTTGGGTCTGGCTGAACCTAGACGAGCCGGCGGCCGCGCTGGCGGCCTGGCAGGAAGCCGAACGAATCCACGGCGGCCGCCCGGCCTGGGTGCCCTACAGCAAGGCCATCGCGCTGATCGCACTCAACGACGAGGAAGCTGCACTTGCCTGGTGGCAGGTTGCCAGGAGAACCCTGCCCTACCAGCTGGGCAGCGCCAAACGGGCGCTGAGGACCTTTTCCTACTGGCGCCCGAAAGAGCGCGCCTTGCTTGAGCGGCTGATTGCCCTGGCCTATCCGGACTGAGCGCACCGCATCTACCCTTTTCGTTGCGCGCTGTATCAGCATTGCGCAGATCACGGCCCTCTCGAATCGCTTCTTGAGCGTTGAGCGACGGGCACCTTGCCGGCCACCACCGGACCGCGCAGGGTGAGCCCGAAAGCCAACGGAGGGAAACCGTGATCAAGCTCGGAATCCATCGAATCGGGGTCCAGGCGAGCGCATTGTGCGCAGGTCTGGTGTGGGCCTGCAGCAGCGGCGCGATGGAGGCAGAGCCGACCCATCTGAGAGAATTCGCCGCCTATCAGGCAGCCTTTGCGAAGGGCGACCTGAGCGCCACTATCGAGCACGCCCGGACTGCCTGGCAGGCGGCCGAACTGGAGTTGGGCGATTCCGCAACCACCGCCATTCTCGCCTACAACTACGCGCGCTCGTCATTCGCCTATGCAGATGTGCGCGATTCCGCGGCGGCGGCCTATCGGCGGACCCTGGCGCTGTCTGAGTCGGGCATCAGCGATTTCCGGATAGCCGATCTGCAGATCGGCCTGCTCGAGCTGAATCTGCAGGGCCAGGGCCAGGAAGAGGCTGCGCTGCAGCTGGAGACGCTGCTCTGGGAGCGTCGTCGCGAAAGACTGCCGCCGACCGATCTTTCCGCGCACGCCTGGAAATCCCTGGCAACCGAGCAGTTGCGCCAACTCGATCTGGCCAGCGCTGCCCGCCATGCTGGAATCGCGGCGGACGAAGCCCGCGCGCTGAGTCCCCAGGACCCGGAATTGTTGTCCGAGACGCAGCTGATCAACGCGGTCGCACTGCTGTCCGACAAGCATTGCGTCGACAACCCGGAGCAGATCGATCAGGCGATCGAGCATCTGGAGCAGGTCATCGCCCTGGTATCGTCCTTCCCTGACCACCCGACGATGGCCGAACGCAACCGCACCGCCAGCCGCTGGCTAGCCTCGGCACAACAGCTGGCCGAACGCGTCCGTCGCTCGCGCAGCCACGTCAACGCAAAATACTGGCCGCGGCGCTAGCCCCCGCAGTAGAAGACCAATGGCAACTCCGGGCCAGCGTAGTGACCCGGATCTCCAACGCCTGAATCTGATCATCAATGCCGGCGCCAGACGCCAGTGGAGACTGGCAAACTA
>JAGRJL010000558.1:0-453 GCA_020442775.1 Lysobacterales bacterium
CCGGTCAAGCGGGCCGCACCCAGCAAGCTGACAAGTTGGTGGCAACGAATCAAGACCTGGATCGATGGCGAGTTCTAGACGACATCGGAGCAGATAGCCGGATTATCCGGCAAAGGGCTCGCGCAGGCGGACAGGAAGTCCAGGTGGCGCGGGTTTTAACCATAGGGCTGGTAACAAGCGAGGAATCCAAACCATGTTTGAAATGATCGAAAACGCAAATCCCTCCGCGGTGATCAAGGTCATCGGCGTCGGCGGTGGCGGCGGCAATGCGGTCCGGCACATGATCGGCAACGAGGTGGAAGGGGTCGAGTTCATCGTCGCCAATACTGATGCACAGGCGCTGCAAAGCGAGGACGGTGTCACCCTGCTGCAGCTGGGTGGCAGCGTCACCAAGGGGCTGGGCGCCGGTGCCAACCCGGAAGTCGGACGTCAGTCTGCGCTGGAGGATCGCGA
>JAGRJL010000558.1:526-4646 GCA_020442775.1 Lysobacterales bacterium
CCGGTGATCGCACAGATCGCCAAGGACCTGGGCGTGCTCACGGTGGCAGTGGTCACCAAACCCTTCCCCTTCGAAGGGCGCAAGCGGATGCAGGTCGCGCTGCAGGGGATCGAGGAACTCTCCCAGCACGTGGATTCGCTGATCACGATTCCCAATGAGAAGCTGTTGACCGTGCTCGGCCGCGATGTCTCCCTGCTCAACGCCTTCCGCGAAGCCAACAACGTGCTGCTGGGCGCGGTCCAGGGTATCGCCGACCTGATCACCCGCCCGGGTCTGATCAACGTCGACTTCGCCGACGTGCGCACCGTGATGGGCGAGATGGGGCTGGCGATGATGGGTACCGGTCAGGCCAAGGGCGACGATCGCGCGGTGGCCGCTACCGAGTCGGCGATCGGCAACCCGCTGCTGGAAGACATCAACCTCAAGGGCGCCTGCGGAATTCTGGTCAACATCACCGCAGGTCAAAACCTCACGATGCGCGAGTTCGACGAAGTCGGCCGGGCGATCGCCGAGTTTGCGTCCGAAGATGCCAACACCATCATCGGCACGGTGTTTGACCCCAGCCTGCAGGACGAACTGCGGGTGACCGTGGTCGCGACCGGGCTCAATCGGCAGTCCCAGCGCAACGCGCAGCACGAGGCCGGCTTGCGCAATGTGCGGGTGGTGCGTGGCGGCGTGGAGAATGAGCCCAGCTTCAGAAGCCCGATCCGTCGCCCCAGTATCGTCCCGGCAGTTGCCAGCGGCGGGGGCGGTGCGTCGGCAGCAGCGGCCGCAGTCAGCGAACCGCAGACAGCGCCGCAGAGTCAGGAAGACTATCTGGACATTCCGACCTTTCTTCGCCGACAGGCGGATTGATCGAGGCATCGAAGGAAGCCTCGAGCTAGCCCTGGCCCCGTGCGCAAGGATCGCGCACGGGGCATATGGCGTTTAGTGCCAACGGGGGAACTTTCGTACCCCTGTGGTCTATCAAAGGGACGATAAAGGGACTCGCCGCGCGTAAAGTTGTTGTTAATCTGCAACAAACTGTCGTCCCGGCGAGACGTTGTTGTTTTCAGGATTATTTCACTGTGCTAGCATCCGGCGCGTTATTGCGCTCTGGACCGCTGGCCATAGATCACCAATGATTAGACAGCGCACGCTTAGAAATGTGATCCGCGCCACCGGCGTGGGCATTCATAACGGACAGAAAGTCTATATGACGCTCCGTCCGGCCGCTGTTGATACCGGGATCGTCTTTCGTCGCACCGACCTCGCTGAGCCGGTCGATATCGAAGCCCGCGCGGAGAATGTTGGCGACACCAGCCTCTCAACCGCTCTGGTGAGAGACGGTGTTCGCGTATCCACAGTCGAACATCTGCTCTCCGCGATGGCCGGGCTGGGCATCGACAACGCCTTCGTAGACGTCAGCGCCTCCGAAGTGCCGATCATGGACGGCAGTGCCGGCCCATTCGTATTTTTGATCCAGTCAGCGGGCATCGAAGAACAGGAAGCACCGAAGCGTTTCATCCGTATACGCAAGAAAGTGCGGGTAGAGGACGGCGACAAGTGGGCCCAGTTCCAGCCCTTTGACGGCTTCAAGGTGGGATTCTCGATCAACTTCAGCCATCCCATCTTCACCCAGCGGATCTCCAAGGCCGAGATTGACTTCTCGACGACTTCCTTCGTCAAGGAAGTGTCCCGCGCAAGAACATTCGGGTTCATGCGCGACATAGAAATGCTTCGGGAACGAAATCTGGTGCTGGGTGGCAGCATGGACAACGCGATTGTCCTGGATGACTACCGGGTGCTGAACGAAGACGGTCTGCGCTACGAGGANNAGTTCGTCAAACACAAGATCCTCGATGCCATCGGCGATCTCTACCTGTTGGGAAGAAGTCTGATTGGCGCTTTCTATGGCCACAAATCCGGCCATGAACTGAATAACCGATTGTTGCGGACGTTGATTGCTGACCGTTCTGCTTGGGAGGAGGTGGTCTTCGAAGACCCCTCGACCGCGCCGATTTCCTACGCCCATCCGGCGCAGGCAGTCTGAACGAGGCAACGGCGCGAAAAGGGCAAAGACCCTTGCGTCGCGAGTGTGAATGCCGGCAGGAAGCTGGCGTGGAATGCCGAGTCTGACTCGGTGCCGGAGACCCGGCAACGGCGCCCTAAAGCGCCAACTGTAGTGAGAGTCTAATCATTCAGCCGCGGGGAATCGGCTGAGGGGGATGCGACTTTCACGGTGATGCGTTCGAAACTTGCGGCGACGACCAAATTCGGGTCGCGCTTGAGGGTTTCGACGTAAAGCCGCAGCCGTGCGGCCCAGATCGGGCTGTCGGTGATGAGGACCAGCGTTGAGTCACGTAGATTTCCGACCCTGATGTGGTCGCAAAGTTCCGCGGGCAAGGCGCGCTTCAGGGCGACATCGATGCGATCCAGCAGTTGGAGGTGCTCGAACAGGTGTTCGAGTTCTGCCAGCCGGGGGAGAGTCTCCCCTACTGTTTTGGGCTTGCTCATGTCGTACAGGTGGTACCGAATAGAGGCACGGAAACTACAGTATGAACATCATTTTGATACGCGACGGTCGTTCCCCGGCCCGCTGCGTCAGGCTCAACCGCCCCAGCGCGCTCGCCGCCATGGGCTGTGTGGCCGCAGTCGTGCTGACCGTCTTTGGTGGATTATGCTTCGCCGTCGGCCGTTATTGGGGCGACACTGCGGGCATTTCCCGGGCAGAAGTGGACAGTCTGCGTTCGACGATGTCCCAGCAGCAGGCGCTGCTTGATCAGGAAAAGGCCAAGGCCGAGCGCGATTTGCAGAGTCTTTCGGCACAGCTGGGCGCGCTGCAGGCCGATGCCATGCGGCTCAATGCGCTCGGCCAACGCCTGACCAAGCTGGGCAAGCTTGACGATGGCGAGTTTGACTTTGGCCGCGAACCGGATCTGGGCGGACCAGAATCTCCGCCCCTGGTTGGCGAACAGCTGAGCACCGAGAAGTTCACCGACAGTCTGCGCACCCTGGCCACTCGCTTCGACCAACAGGGCGATCAGCTGCGCTTGCTGGAGTCACTGCTGATCGGCCGCGATCTGGACGCGGCTACCCGTCCGGCTGGCAGCCCGATCAAGGGTGGCTATATCTCCTCCGGATATGGCGTCCGCCACGACCCCTTCAACGGCTCGTCCACCTTCCATTCAGGGCTGGACTTTGATGGCCCCACCGGCGGTGACATCTACGCGGTCGCGTCGGGCGTGGTGACCTGGTCCGGGCGCCGTCCTGGCTATGGTCTGGTCGTCGAGATCGACCACGGCAATGGCTACCTGACCCGTTACGCGCACAACAAGAAGAATCTGGTCGCGGTGGGTGATCGGGTGAACGCCAACGACAAGATTGGACTGATCGGATCGACCGGGCGGGCAACTGGATCGCACGTCCACTTCGAAGTGTGGATGGACGGCAAGCCGATCAATCCGGCGAAGTTCACTTCCCAGATGCGAGCGGCAGGCTAGACAGCCACTGCTTCATCGGCAAAATTGGCAGCCCCGACTGTAGTTCAGGCGGGGCTGTTTGCTGACAGGGGGATGCATTTTTCGCGGACGGCTTGAATTATTCACCTGTCGCCCCAAAACTTCCCCCTCCCGCGAGACCTCGAAGTCTGACCCATCGTCGACTCGCGTTCCCCTTCTCTGCCGCCTAGCCCCTCCATGCTCAATACACTGCTGACCAAGATCTTCGGTAGTCGCAATGACCGAACGGTGCGACGCCTGCGCAAGCAGGTTGCCAAAATCAACGCTCTGGAGCCCGAGTTCGAGGCGCTGAGTGATGACGCTCTGCGCGGAAAAACGGCGGAGTTCCGGTCCAGACTGGAAGCGGGCGAGACCCTCGACCAGCTGTTGCCGGAAGCCTTCGCCGCAGTTCGCGAAGCGGCCAAACGCACGCTGGGGCTGCGCCACTATGACGTTCAGTTGATCGGCGGAATGGTGCTGCACCAGGGCCGGATTGCCGAAATGCGTACCGGCGAGGGCAAGACCCTGGTCGCTACCCTGCCGGTGTATCTGAATGCGCTGCCCGCCAAGGGCGTGCATGTGGTCACGGTCAATGACTATCTGGCGCGCCGCGACTCCGGCTGGATGGGACCGGTATATGC
>JAGRJL010000559.1 GCA_020442775.1 Lysobacterales bacterium
CAGCGTGCCATGGGCCATGTTGGACAGGATCGGCGAGTCCGCAAGACCCATGACCGGGGGTCCATCAATGATGACTTGATCGAACTTTTCGCTGGCCAGAGTGATCAGCGACAGCATCTTGGGTCCTGCCAGCAGCTCCGCCGGATTGGGCGGCATCGGACCAGAGGGAATCAGCGTCAGGCGCGGGGTCTTGGTGCCCTTGATTGACTGCGCGGGCTTGATCTTGCCGGACAAGTAATTGCTTAGGCCAACGGAATTGTCGGTGCCGAGTATCCGGTGTAGTGATGGATTGCGTAAATCACCGTCAATCAGCAGCACTCGCCGACCCAACTGGGCGAAGTTGCGTGCAAGCGCGATAGCGGTGGTGGATTTACCCTCCGCCGCCGACGGGCTAGTCACCAGCAAACACTTGGGCACTCCATCTTCGGTCGAGAACTGCAGCGACGTTCGCACCGATCGGTAGGCCTCCGAGAAAGAAGATCGTGGGTCGGTCTGAGCTTGCTCCGGCGTGGCCCCACTAAGCTTGGGAATAACGCCAAGCACGCTGATGCCCAAATGCTTTTCAACTTCCTCTGGTCGCTTCAACGTGTCGTCCAGGAACTCGAACAGGAAGGCGAGCCCTACGCCGATTATTAGACCCAAAAAGGCCGAAATCATCAGCGACCGTTTGAGATCAGGGGAAAAAGGCGATCCCGGACGCAATGCGGGGTCGACGATGCTGACGTTGTTGGCATCGACGTTTGAAGTGATTCCTATTTCCTTGTAGCGCTGCAGGAGAGCATCATAGAGTTGACGGTTGGTCTGAACCTCACGTTCAAGAACCGTGAACTCTGTGCTGCGGCCCTGCATTCCCAGTACTTCATCGGTCAGCTTGTCGACCTGTTCCTGTAACAGTGCCTCCTGATCCTTGGTTGCTTGGTAGCTCGCCGCCAGACTGTTGCGCACCATCCGAACTTCGGCCTCAAGTTGCTTGTCAACCTGCTCGATCTGGCTGCGAATCTGTTGCATCAGCGGGAACGCTGGCTTGTAGGTCAGGAGCTTTTCCTGATACTCCGATTCCAGCTTGCCTTTGGTGACCCGCAGCGCTTGGACTGCCGGGCTCTGCAGCATCGCCGGATGTGAAATCGCGTTCTTGCCCTCGCCCTGCAGTAGCTTCGCTTGCGCTTCTATTCGAGCAGTTTTGGCTTGCGTCAATGCCGATGTCAGTGCCTCCAATTCCATGGAAAGAAGCGTTTCGCGATTGCCAATATCGACATAGCGTTCTCGCTGCGCGAATGCGGCAAGCGCCATCTCCGAATCCTGGAGTTTGAGCTTGACCTGTTCCAGTCGATCCTCAAGAAAGGTCTTGGCATACGAACTGGTATCGATCTTGCGCTCCATATTGGCTTCCATGAAGCCAGTGGCGATGGAGTTCGCGACTGAGGCCGAGAGCGCAGCGTCTGGACTGTAAAAATGGATCCTCACCAGCCGCGAATTCTTGATCGGCTCAACCGCCAAGCCGCCCTGAATCAAGCCCACCAATCGACGCCGCTTGTGCAGCAACTCCTGCTCGGGCTCCATTGGCGGCTCCGCGCCCATCACCAATTCCAGCGCCTTCTTCCAAAGTGGCGGCGCGCTCATGATGTCGAACACCGGATTGTTGGGATCCAGTTCGCTGGCAATCTTTTCCGCCATCGAGCGACTGTTCAGCAACTGAAACTGCGTCTCGTAGAACTCTCGATCGTAGGGCGCATCGATCGGCTCTACCCCAGGGATGTTGACCACCTGCACACCCTGGCGCTCGATCTGAATCACCGCGGTGGCCCGATAGATCGGTGTGGCCAGAAAAGTCGCCATCAATCCGGTCAGCATCACGATCGCGAACGCGCCGACCACGGTCCAGCGTCGCTTGTGAATGACGTTCCAGTACTTGCGAAAGTCGAAGCCTTCTTCCTCGGACTCCGCTTCGCCAGCGTGCGCGAGTGTCGACAGGGCCTGCAGCCGCTGCTCCGCTGCGATCATCGCCCCACGATTGGACGCACGCGCAGGCAGACGATCCTTGTCGTCCTCCGGTTCGTTGCTGGCTGCCGCTTCGCGCATCTAAATCTCCACGATCAGCGTTCCGGGCCTCGATTCAGCCTCGGGACGCCTCGGATCAATACAAGACTCGGGTAAAAAGGCCGATGATGGGAATGGCCTTGAAGAAATCTCGATAGGCGGACTTGGAGCCCGACTGATCAACCACGATCAGGTCCTCACCGTAAACCTGCGGATCCTCTGCGTTACCGCCGCGAATTTCACGGATATCGAACACTGCCGCCATACGCTCCCCCTTAATTGTTCGGAAGACAATCACGCCCCGCGGATTTGCGTACTCTCCGAGGCCACCTGCGATCACCACTGCCTGCAGCAGGCTGGTGCGACCCTTCAGCGGGTAGATCCCCGGCGCATTGACAGCACCCTCGATCGTTACTGTTTGACTGGTGAACTCACGGACGAAAAGCGATACCTGCGGATTTTGCAAGTACTCGGACGCCAGCAACTCAGTAATTTCCTTTTCCAACTCCGGCACGGTCTTGCCGGCCGCCTCCATCGGCCCCAGTAGCGGCAGTGAGATCATCCCCTGAGAATTCACCCGCACTGGCCCGTT
>JAGRJL010000560.1:0-309 GCA_020442775.1 Lysobacterales bacterium
GGGCAGGTCCAGTGAATTATTGTCGATGCGACGATGCAGCGCTTCGCCCCACTGCTGACGCGCTTCCGCGCTGGCCCAGCGCTCCTCGTCCATCGGCGGCAGATCCATCATCGCCCGCAGCAACGTGCCGTCCAGACGATGGTTGACCCGCTTGATGTGTCGCTCGGCCGCTTCAAAGCGCGCCATCAGCTGCTCCAGACCCACGCCCGAGATCGGCGGCGCGCCGGTGCCGGGGTCCACCGCCGCACCATCGACTGCGTTGGAGTTGAGGAAGGCGGCCAGTGCCGCGTCATCCTTGATGTAGGTGAT
>JAGRJL010000560.1:407-1353 GCA_020442775.1 Lysobacterales bacterium
TGCGAGCCGTCGACGTCCGCGTCGGTCATGATAATGACCCGGTGGTAGCGCAGCTTGTCCGGATCGTACTCGTCACGCCCGATCCCGCAGCCCAGCGCAATGATCAGGGTGCCGACCTCGGCCGAGGCCAGCATCTTGTCGAAGCGCGCCTTTTCCACGTTGAGGATCTTGCCCTTCAGCGGCAGGATCGCCTGGAACTTGCGGTTGCGGCCCTGCTTGGCCGAGCCGCCTGCGGAGTCACCCTCGACCAGGAAGATCTCGCTCTTGGCCGGGTCCTTCTCCTGACAATCGGCCAGCTTGCCGGGCAAACCGGCGATATCCAGCGCACTCTTGCGGCGAGTCATTTCGCGCGCCTTGCGCGCCGCTTCGCGAGCCCGAGCAGCGTCAACCACCTTGCTGGTGATCGCCTTGGCCTCGTTGGGATTCTCCGCCAGGAAGTCCTGGATCTTCGCCGCGACGATGGACTCCACCGCGCCCTTGACCTCGGAAGAAACCAGCTTGTCCTTGGTCTGCGAGGAGAACTTGGGATCGGAAACCTTGACGCTGAGTACCGCGATCAGACCTTCACGACTATCCTCGCCGCTCAGATCCACTTTGTCCTTCTTGGTAATCCCGGTGCTTTCGATGTAGCTGTTGATGGTGCGGGTGAGCGCCGCACGGAAGCCGGCCAGATGGGTACCGCCGTCCTTCTGGGGAATGTTGTTGGTGAAGCAATAGACGTTCTCCTGATAGGAGTCGGTCCACTGCATCGCCAGCTCCACCTGCACGTTCTCATCTGCCCCGCCGCCACGAATCGAGATCACGGTGGGATGCAGCGCCGTTTTCAGTCGCGCCAGATGCTCGACGAAGGAGGCAATCCCGCCGTCGTATTGGAAGATGTCGCCGCGATCGGCGCGCTCATCGCGCAGCTCGATCCGCACGCCCGAATTCAAAAAGGCCAGTTCGC
>JAGRJL010000561.1 GCA_020442775.1 Lysobacterales bacterium
CTGGCAGTCGCCGACCGTGTGCTATCAGAGTTCGATCAGCTGGGCGATTTCGAAGCGCAGATTGAGGCCGACTGGAACGCTGAGACCCAGTCCATGCGCGAACGGGGCATTCCGGCTGTGGTGGTGGACCGCCAGGTTGAGTTGCTTGCCGAAGTTCGTGCTCGCGCCGCGCAATTCCGTACCCGCATCGCTGCGCTGCGTGCGGAAGTCGCGCGAAGCTCTGTTTCAGGCACCAGCAGCGAGCTGATTGAGCTCGCCGATTGGCTCGATCCTCAGCAGCATGCGCGTGGCTACCAGGCCATCGAAGCGGCCCAGTTGCCGCTGCAGTTGGCCGATGCCGAGCGTACGCCGGCCCCCGGCGCCGTACCAACTTCCGATGCAGACAAGGTGGCCGCCGCCAAGGCCTTCACCGATCCGCCCACGCCCGCCGATCTGGCCCCCACGTTGGATGCCCCTTTCACTCCGGCGATTCAGGCCCTCGCCGCAGAGCTGAACAACGATCCGGTGGCCATCCGCAGTTGGGTCTACAACAACATTGAATTCCAACCCACCTTCGGTTCGATCCAGGGTGCGGACCTGACCCTGCTCAATCGCAGTGGCAATGCGCATGACATCGCCAGCCTGACCATCGCTCTGCTGCGCAGCGCGGGCACCCCAGCGCGCTACGTCAAGAGCGTAGTTGAGCTCCCGGTGGAGCAGGTGCAGAACTGGCTGGGGGATCTGGCTACCCCGCAGATGGCTCTGGACCTGCTGCAAAAAGGCGGCGTACCTGCCGGTGCGGTGATCGTCGCCAGCCGGATCAAGGCGATCCAGTTCGAGCACGTCTGGGTCGAAGCCTATGTCGACTTCATACCCAGCCGCGCCCGCCTCAACCGCGTTCCCGATCAGTGGGTTCCGCTCGACGTCGCGTTCAAGCAATACGACTACCAGCCGGCGGTGCCGTGGCGGCAGATGAGTTTGAATGCGCGGCAGAACGCGGTGGTGGACTTTGCCAATCAGCTCACCCTCGACGGAACCGGGGGCTTGAGTGGCTTTGACTTTGACCGCTTCGATCGATCCATCACCAACATCGCCGAGCAACTGGCGGTGGATCTTCCGGCTGCGTATCCGGGAATGGACGTTGAGGACTTTTATGATCAACGCGAGATTCACCAGATCGATAGTCTGATCATCGCCGGAACGCTCCCGTTTCCGCTTCGCTCCGCGACGGTGCTGCGCTACTCGGAACTCCCCGCCAATGCGCGGCATGTGCTGAGCGTGAAGTTCTACGCGGACCAGACCTCGCTCAACTACGATTCGCCGACTCGACAGGTCACCATCGAAACCGTCCGATTAGGCACTCAGCGACTGCAGGCTGATTACGCCCCGGCAACGCCCGCCGATGCACAAGCAATCGCGCAATACGTATCGGACAACGCCACCACCATTCCGCTCGGCCAACTGTCGGTCGTGCCCCGCCTCAGGTTGGGTGATGAGCTGCTTTTCCAGTCGGGCAACGGGCGCATGGGACAGCTGCACTTCTGGAAAACCGATACCAGAGACGTTCACGGCAATCAGACCAGTACCGAAGCCTATCGATTCCCGGCCGGAAGCCAGATCGTATTCGTGGCCAATTTGGCGGGAATGAGTGGCGCGAGGGTAGAGCGTGAACACCAGGGCCTGCCCGATTTTGGTCGCTTTGCGATGGCGGACGGGCTCTACTACGGTGGCACGCTCTACTGGATGATGCACGACAACCTGGACGACCAGGCGGCGCGGTCTGTCGGCGGACGTGCGTTACGTATCCCTTCCGTCGGCAGCTTCGCAACCAACTTGCAGGTTCGCTATTTCTTCGGCGTCCCCCGAACCGGATTTACCACCGGTCAAATCACCGATGTCAAAGCGGTTGGGCTGGCATTGGCGCTACCCAACGCTGAGGACCTCGCGCCGACTGCGCTTCATATCGGCGCAGCCGGCTCGATGTCTGAAAGTGCCTCATGGGCTCTGCTGGCCGGAACCGGCGGCATCGGGCTGGGTGCTTCGACTGCGACGCTGCTCAAAGCCGCGATGGACGAGGGCCAGCGCCTGTTCCAGATCAAACAATCCAACGTCGATGTGGCGCTGGCCGAACTGCAACTGTCGGCGGACGCGGAGAACGAGATCCGATCAGCGGTCGCTGGCGGTCTGATCGTCGTCGCCCATGAGCGCGAGGTGCAATACCGAAACTGGAGCGGGGCCGGATACGTCATCTACTCACCAACCACTGGTGCCTCCCTCCAGCGTATTGAAGGCGGATTCGCCGGCGGACTGGAGTTCGGATGTATCGCTCGCGCAGTCGCCCTTGAATTGCTCTGCAGTTCGAAAATCCTGGCGATTGCCCAGCGATTCCTGCTCGGTTTTGCCGCGCGCTTGGCCGGCCGCGCGCTGGCTCTGGCCGGTCTCGGTGCGCTGTTCGCCGCGGTCGCCCCAGCAGCGGCGGTCATCTTGCCGATCCTGAGCGCAGTGGTAACTATCATCAGCATCGCCATGGCGGTGGCGGAAGTCATCAAATGGGTCCGTGGGATCATCGATGGATCGGAGACGCTCACTGAAGATGAACTCATTCAGCTGGGCATTGACTCCATCAACGAGCTGGCCTGTTCCTACGGACCTCCCTGCTTGCCATTTGCGGGCGAGGCCCTCAATGCGCTGGGAATAGGTGGACCGACTCAGAGTACCGAGGATGAACGAGGGATGGGTGGTCCAACCGTGGGGAATCCCGTCGCGGTCGGCACCGGTGCCAAGTGGCAGGTCGAACGCGATTTCGATGGCGCGGGGCCATTTCCGCTGCATTTTGTCCGCACCTACATCTCCCAAGTGCCCAAGAGCGGCGGGCTCATCGGCGTCAAATGGAGTGCCAGTTACTTTCAAAGCGTCAAGCTTCCACCGTCGATTGAGGGTGGTCCCTATCCGGTCGAGGAACGACCGGATAGGGTCTTACTCCGTCGACCGGACGGCAGCTATTACCAGTTTGATTGGCGCACCGATGCCTATGTGGCTGACGCCAACATTCCAGGCACGCTGGAGCGCTTGACCAGTGGCACGAACACCGCTGCGTGGGAATACACCACACCGCAGGATACGGTCGAACACTACGATGCGCAGGGCCGACTGCAGTACATCCGCCATCGCGCGGGATTGACCCATACCGTCAGCCACGACGAGTACCAGCGTCCTATCAAGGTGACTGACAGCTATGGGCGTGAGCTGAACTTCACCTACTCCGAAGAGACTGCCTACCTGGAAACCATGACCGATCCAGTCGGTCGGGTCACTCACTATCAGCATGACGAGTTTGGAAATCTCACCCAAGTGCGCTACCAGGACGACAGCACCCGTACCTATCACTACGAGGACCTGTCCAATCGCTTCGGTCTCACCGGCATTACCGACGAGCGCAACATCCGCGTCAGCACCTGGGCCTACGACCACAAGGGCAGGGTGCTGAGCTATCACCGCGCAGGCGACGTTGATCAACACACCTTCGAGTATGCCAAGAACCAGACCACCGTCACCGATCCGCTCGGCACCGTGCGCACCTATGAGTACGAGTCGATTTTCGACCGCCCCTACATCAAGCAGGTCACCCAGCCCTGTTCGGTCTGCGGTGCCGGCGATGTCTCCGAGACCACCTACGACAGCCGTGGCCTGATCGCCACTCGCAAGGACTTTCGCAACGCCGAAACTCGCTACACCCGCAACAGCCGCGGTCTGGTCGAGTCGATGACCGAGGCGGTGGGTACCCCGGTATCGCGCATCACTCGTACCCAGTGGCACCCGGACTACTACCTGCCGACCCGGATGGAAGATCCGATTACCGGCGGCTCCCGGGTCACCGAGTTTTTCTACGACGGTGAGGGGAATCTGACCGACAAGACCGTCACCACCCCTGAGGAAGTGCGGCAGTGGTCGTTCACCTACAACGCCAACGGCCAGCGCACCGGCGCTGACGGACCGCGCAGCGATGTGGTCGACACCATGGCCTACACCTACCACCCGGACGGTACTCTGGCGACCCGCGTCGATGCGGTCGGCAACCAGTGGGACTACACCGACTACGACGCCGATGGCCAACTGCGGCGGATGGTTGATCCCAACGGGCTGGTCACCACCTATCGCTATGACGACCGCCAGCGCCTCACCGAAATCAATGAGGACAACGAGATCACCGCCTTCGGCTACGACGCCGCCGGCAATCTCACCCGCATCACCCTGCCCGACAGCAGCTACATCGAGTACGTTTTCGACGACGCTGAGCGCATCAGCGAAGTGCGCGACAACCTGGGTCATCGTTTGGTGTATCAGCTCGACGGCCAGGGCAATCGCATGGTGGAGGAGCGCTTTGATCGCAACGGCAATTTGCTTCAGACGATGCGCCGGGTCTACGACGGCATCGGCCGGCTGAAAGAACACTACGGTGCCGAAGATCAGCTCACCGAGTACGGCTACGACCCCAACAACAACCAGACCAGCGTCCGCGACCCCAATCAGCTGCTCACCCAGCACCGCTACGATCCGCTCAACCGACTGGATCAAACCATCAACCCGCTGCTGGGCGAGATCGAGTTCGCCTATGACGCCCAGGACAACCTGACCCAAGTCAGCGACCCGCGCGATGTCACCACCACCTACGCCTACAACGGCTTCGACGAACTCACCCGGCTGACCAGCCCAGACACCGGGATCACCGACTACGACTACGACCCCGCCGGCAATCTGCTCAGCCGAACCGACGCCAGAGGCGTGGAGGCCACCTACCAGTACGACGCCGAGAACCGCCTGACCCAGATCGACTATCCGGCCCACAACGGCCAGCCGGCCGAAACCCTGTCCTTCAGCTACGACGACAGCAGCAACGGCAACTCCGGCAGGGGGAGATTGACCGCGATCAGCGACGGCTCTGGCAATACCCGCTTCACCTACGACAGCCACGGCCGC
Organism: Lysobacterales bacterium; assembly: GCA_020442775.1. Lineage (GTDB taxonomy): Bacteria > Pseudomonadota > Gammaproteobacteria > Xanthomonadales > SZUA-5 > SZUA-5. Next base: position 4,957 of record JAGRJL010000561.1, read on the forward strand.
GTCACCGCCAAGACCCAGACGGTCGGTGGCGGCAGCGCACGCACCCTGCAGACCAGCTATCTGGCCAACGGCCGGTTGGAAGGCCACGTGTTGCCCAGCGGTGCGGTCTGCCGCTACAGCTACCGCGCCGACGGACGAGTGCTGTCGATCAGCGTCAACGGGGTCGAGATCGTCAGCGAGATCGACTATTTCGCCTTCGGCGAGATCCGCAGCTGGGATTACGGCAACAGTGGCCAATATCGACGCGAGTTCGATCAAGACGGGCGAATAAGAGAACACAGCGCCGGCAGCGCCAGCCGCAGCATCGGTTTCGACCCAGCCAGTCGGATCACCGCCATCGCCGACAACAGCGGTGCGCGCCACAACTGGTCCTTCGACTACGACGATCTGGATCGCCTC
>JAGRJL010000562.1 GCA_020442775.1 Lysobacterales bacterium
CGTGCCTTTGTTGCTGCCCAGCAGCGCGGCGATGTCGGTGCCGCCCTGAAGCATGCTGAGGCGGCCTGGAACGCGGCAGAGCAGACGCTGGGTGACCATGCCACTACCGCGGTGTTGGCCTACAACTTCGCCCGCTTGGCGACGGTCTACAGTGAAACTCAGGCCCAGGCGCTGGCAGCTTTTGAGCGAACGCTGCAGCTGTCGCAGCAGCCGATTGAGGGCATCGATCGACATCAGGCGCAGATCGGTCGCGATGAACTGATCGTGCGTCTGGGCGATTCCGATTCGACGGTCGCCGATCGACTGGCTCAGGAACTGATCAATCTGGGCGAGAGCGCAAGCCCGGCGACCGATCTCAGCGCCCAGGCCTGGGCGACGCTCGCCGAAAACCAGCTGCAGCGCGAAAATCGCGAATTGGCACGCGAGTACGCGCTGCAGGCGGTCGCTCATGCCGAAGCCCTGCAGCCGGCCAACAAAAGAGTTCTGGTTCAGGGCCTGACCACAGCGGCAATTGCCGACATTCAGGCGCCGATGCGCGGCGACAGCGACGAGCGACTGGGTGAGGCCGCGCTCCGGCTGGAGCGGGCGATCGATCTGTTTCCCGCGCAGACCAGCCTCGACGATTTCGACCCGCGACTGGCAAGGGCGCTGCTCTGGCGTCAGGCCGCCGCCACGGTCAGTCGATCCAGGGATCGCATTGCGAAACGGGAGCGACGGCCGAAGCAGACACCGCTGCCGGCTTTTCCCACCTGGTCCAAGGTGCTCCCCCGGGAGCGCTCCGATACGGATGGTTGTCGACCGCTGGGGGACTATCTTGAGTCCAAACCATTGCGCTATCCGCGGCAGGCGCGACGGTTGGGGAAGATCGGTTCGGTCCTGTTCGGTTTCGAGGTCGAGGGCACCCGAATCACCCGGTCGGTGATCCTGGCCGAGCAACAGGGCGCCGGTTTTGCTGACGCGACCGAGCAAATGCTGGCCGAGTGGACGCTGCGCGAACCCTATCCCGAGCAGTGCGCTCAGCGTTTCTATCTGACCACGGCTTCGTTCCTGTTCTGAGATCGAATCAAGCGGCGATCTCGATCTCACCATTGATCGCCGCGACGCAGCTGAGCACCATGCCGTTGGCGAGTTCTTCGCTCGACAGTCCGTCGGTGAGGCTCATCGACAGCGGCCCGCTACTGCAGCGAACCTTGCACTCGCCGCAATGTCCGGTGCGGCAGGCTGAAGGCAGCATGATGCCGGCTGACTCGGCCAGCTCCAGCAGCGACTGGCTGCCGTCGGTCTGAACCCGCTTGGCGGACTTGCTGAAGTGCACTGTGCCGCCGCTGCCGGCGACCCCGGAACAAATTTCAAAGCTCTCCCGGTGTAGCTGCCCGGGCGGCAGCCCAGCCCTTTCCAGCAGCGCCTCGGCGGTTGCCATGAATCCCTCCGGTCCGCACAGGTAGACCTCGCGCTCGCAAAGGTCAGGTACAGCACGGCGCAGGAATGCACGGTTCAGGCGGCCGCGAGATCCTCGCCAGCCGCTTTTCTCGGGTTCCTGACTCAGGGTGATGCGAACTCGCATGTTGGGGTTTGCCTGAGTCAGCTCAGCCATTTCGTCGGCAAACATCAGCTCGCTCTGGTTGCGTGCTGCGTGCGCGAACACCACATTGACCTCTGCCTGCTGGTCGGCCAGCCAGCGCGCCATCGACAGCATCGGGGTGATCCCGCTGCCGGCCGAGAGCAGCAGCAACCGGGGTGCCGGTCGTGGCGCACAGCTGAAGTGGCCGAAGGGTCCGCTCATCGACAGCCGGTCGCCGACCTGAAGCTGATCACAGATCCAGTTGGAGAAGGGCCCGCCGTCGACTCGCTTGACGCTGATCTCGAAATCGTCGGGACGGGTAGGGCTGGAGGACAGGGTGTAGGAGCGGTTCAGCGTCTGCTGACCGATGGCGGCCTTGATCGTCACAAACTGGCCCGGACGATAGTGGCGCATGGCGGCCCGGTTGCAGCGAAAGCGGAAGGCTGCGCTGTCGGCAGTCAATCGCTCCACGGCGACGCATTCGGCTTCGAACCAAAGCGGCTCTAGCTGTGCCGCGGCGACCGGCTGGGGGAGGTTGTCGGGCGTCTTCGGGACCCATTGCTTGAGTATCCCGGCCAGCTTGCTGGAGCGTCCGGCGAACAGATCGGGCAGCACCCGCAGCAGTCTAGGGCCGAGCAGGGTGCTGGCGGTCAGAACGCCAGACATCAGCGCCGAGCCCACCCCGCAGAAGAGGATGTCCTGGCCGGTCAGGTGCAGACCCTTGATCGGGGTTTTCGGGGTCAGCCAGCGCTGCGCAAAGCGGTAGGGCGAGTGTTCCAGCCCGTACAGCTCCCCGCCGGCGTAGTTGGCGAAGGTGGCGGTCGACAGCGGGGTCGACAGCTCCGCGTGGTCGACCTTGCCGCGGGTCTGCGGGGCCCGTTGGTAGATCTCCGCGAGCAGCCGTTCGGTCAGCTGCGCCTTGAAATCCTCGTATGCGGCGCCGCGCTGCTGCCAGGGCTGGTGCTGCCATTGCGAGAACCAGGACCACGGCGCCGGGGCGATGACGTCAATGGTGGACTTGCCCGGATAGTTCTGTGGCCAGGCCGGATCCTTGGCGCTGGGGAAGGACAGATACAACAATGGGAAGTCGCTGCTGGGCTGCGCCAGGAAGCGGCCAATCGAGGCATCGTGATCGTAGTCGCGATAAACCCAGAGGTTGGTTTGCGCCAGCTGCAGGTCTTCGCGGCTGCCATGCAGCCCCACATACAGACCCAGGTGACCGACCGAGCGAGGCAACGAGCGGACTTTCTCCAGCATCCCGGATTCGCTTGCCACCGCCGGCGGCAGCAGCTGGCTGAAGGTGGTGTGTACCCCCGCTGCGCTGATCACCTGGGCGGCCTCAATCTCGTCACCGTTGCACATGCGCACGCCGCAGGCGCGGCCGCGACGCAGCAGTATCTGTTCCACCTCGGCATCGACCAGCACCGCGCCACCGTGCGCTTCAATCAGCGGAATGATGTTGGCAGCGATCTGCGAGGCGCCTCCGACCGGAAAGTTGCCACCATCCAGATAATGCTGGGCAACCAGCGCGTGCATCGCAAAGCTGGACTGTTTGGGCGGCAGTCCGTAATCGCCCCATTGGCCCGCCAGCACCGCGGCCAGTTTCGGATCGCTGGTGCACTCGGAAAGCACCTCGAAGGTGCTGCGGGCGAAGTAGTCGCCGCCAATGCGGCGCACCGCAGCGGCGGCCGAGGCCTGAAGAAAGCCGGGCAGCAGCCGTTGGCCGAAATGGCCGGCGACGCTGCGGCTGGCGGCGCGAATCAGCTGCAGGTAGTGATCGATATCGCCCACTGCGTTGGGGAAGTGCGCCAGCAGGCCTTCGCGGAAGTTGCTCACCCCGGCGCGGTAGTCGTAGCTGGCGTCCGGGAAGACCATGCGGTCATAGACTTCGTCCATTTTCGCCCAGCGCAGCTTTCCATCGGTGATGGTGTCAAACACCCGGCGCATCGGTGAGTGTGGCTTGTGCACATCGCCGATGTAGTGGACCCCCACATCCCACTCATAGCCGCGACGGCGGAAGGCGTGGGTGAAGCCGCCGGCGGTGTAATGGCGCTCCAGCACCAGCACCCGCTTGCCGGCCTTGGCCAGCAGGGCGGCGCTGGTCAGGCCGCCCAGACCGGAGCCGATCACGATGACGTCGAAGGGCCTGGCGGCCAGGGTGGATTGATAGCGGGTGCCGTTGATCATGTCGGGATTCCAGGTGTTTCGGTGTTGGGAGCTGCGACCCGCATGCCGGTGGCGATCACTTCAATCGCCTGCTCCAGCCGGGCCTGACCGCTCACCGATGGCGGCAGATAGCCGAACAGCTCCAGGCTGATCAGTCCGTGCAGAGTGCCCCACAGGGTGTGGGCAATCTCCACCGGATCGCCGGGCGCGACCAGGCCAGCGTCCACACAGCGGGCAACCGCGTCGCGTAGCACTGCGAATGCGGCCTTGCTGGCTTGTCGACTCTGCGCTGAGGGATCAAAGCCCGGTACACAGCGGCTGAACATCAGCTGGTAATAGGTGGCGTTGGCCACCGCAGATCGCCGGTAGGCGCGACCCAGTTCCATGACCCGGGCGACTGGTTCGAGGTTGTCCGGAACCGCCAACAGATCACCATGCAGTCGTTCAAAGCCCTCGACGAAGAGCTCGTCGAGGATCGCCGGCTTGTCGCGAAAGTGGGTGTAGAGAACGATGGTCGAGGTGCCGATGCGTTGCGAGAGCTTGCGCATGCTCAGGCCATCCGGGCCCGATTCGGCCAGTAGGGCGCTTGCCTGATCGAGGATTCTGCGGCGCATATCTGGCGAGGCGCTGCGGGGGTTGGTTTGAGTCATCAGCTCGCCACATAACAGTGTTATCTGAACTATAACACCGTTATTGAACTGAGGTAAGCACACTCGTCAAGGTGTCGGGTACGCCTCTGCGACTCGCGCTATGCTTTCCCCGTTCGAACCAGGCATTCGTTCGAGGTGGAGCATGAAAGTCATCACTCGCCGGATCGTTGATCGGATGCCGGCCCGCTCCTCGAGCATCGGCTATCACTACGACTATCGGCTATACGACTTCCAGACCGGCGATCTGCGCCTGACCGCGCGCACCTATGCAGACACCCCGCAACGGGCGAGCTTCATCGATTGGACTGTCGACGGGCGGGCCGGGGAAGCGTGGGGAGTACAACCGCTGCAGGCGCTGATCAGCGCGGCCGTCGTTCATCTGTGGGGCAAATCGATTCGCGAGTTCTACTGGTATGACCGCGCAGCCGGGGCGTATAGGGAGCTCGATCCGCACGCGGCTATGGCGGGTACGGCAGCGGAAGACTGAGGAAGCCGTTGACCTGGCCTGCGCGAGCGCTGCGTGTATCCGAACGCAAGTCCGCTCCTCGGGTAACCACAATGCCTATTTCCCCGGCGCGGCTTCCAGCCAGGGAATGGTCAGGCTGAAGGCGCTGCCGGCGGCGTCCGAACCAATCACCGTGAGGTCTCCGCCCAGCGCCCTGGCAAACTGGCGCGACAGGTACAGACCCAGTCCGGTGCCCGGGTAGAGCTTGTCGGTGCTGGCGTCGGCACGGCTGTAAGCTTCGAACAATCGAGCACGCAGCGACTCGTCGATGCCGATGCCCTGATCAATCACCTGGATCTGAAGCAGATTTCGGTCGCTACTATCGCTGGTGAGTCGGGCGACGACATGGATTACCCCGGCGCTGGAGAACTTGATCGCATTGTCGATCAGGTTGATCAGGATCTGCCGGACGAATGCCGCATCGGTGCAGATCTGCTCAGGCACGCTGGGGCTGATTCTGGCGGTGATCTCCAGTCCCTTCGATCGCGCCAGAACCAGCAGCATGGCGATCGCGTCATCGATCACCTCGCTGACCGAGCACACGGCCAGATTTGGTTCCAGCCGATCCTCCTGGATCAGCGTGTAGTCCAGCACCCGATTGATGATGCCGTGCAGATGACGCGCTGACTTCAGGCTTTGTCCCAGCCATCGTTGCTGCTGCGGATCCTCAGCAGCCTCCAGGGCCAGCTCGGTCATTCCGAAAATACCGTTCAGCGGACCGCGCAGCTCGTGACTGAGGGTGGCCAACAGCTGACTCATCGCCTGACGACTGGCTTCGGTTTCGGTCTGTTCGGTCCAGTCGGCCAGGCAAAGCGACAGCCCTCGATCGCCGGCGGCCTCGCGTCTGGCCAGGGCGTGCGCCTGTACATGCGCGCGCGAACCGTCGCCTCTGCAGATTTGCAGGATTGGCTGATTCCCGGCCTGGCTCTCGAGCCGTTGGTGGAAGAACTCGTACCATTGCTCGCGCTGCTCCGGCGCTATCAGTCTGGCGAATCGACTGCCGACCAGATCCGAACGGGTAATCCGGAACAGCTTGCAGGTGGTCAGATTGGCCTCGATGACCATGCCCTCGGCGTCGAGGGAGATAAAGCCGCTGGGTGCAGAATCGTAGAGCTCCAGATAGCGATCACGCGACTCCTCCAGTGAGATCAACGCCTGCCGCAGCTCTTCGTTCTGCATCTCCAGCTCGACTTCATGCAGTTGCAGTTCATGCATCAGCCGCTCGGTTTCACCGGCGCCTCCGGGCTGCGGGCCAATACGCGCGAGCGCGGCGCGGCGCAGCCGACGCAGGGCATTTCGGCGTGCGGCGCCGTCTGATTTCATCGGCCTGTCTTCCCCGGTTCTGATCCCTGTCGATCCGCCGGCAGTCTTGCGTTGTCGACTTCCAGGCTGACCCCGACCAGATGAGTGACCCGGCCGCTGATGTCAACGATGGGAACACCCCGGGACAGGATGGTTCTGCTCGAGCCGTCCGTATGGATGATTCTCTGTTCGCTCTGATAGGGCAATGCGTTCGCTACCGAATACCGCTGTTCATCGCTGAGTTCGGTCTGCAGCGCGGTAATCTCAGTGGCCACATCGGGAGGCTGCGGTATCGCTTGTTCGCCAATGGCAACTCCGAGCATTTCGGCCATGTTGTTCGAATAATGCCACTGTTGGCCATCGACGTCGTACTCCCAGATGCCCAGCGGTACCAGCTGTTGTGCTGCCTGCAGCTGATGGGCGTTGCGCAGAGCCGCCTCGCTGGCCAGCTTGAGATCGGTAATGGTGGTGAAGGTCAAGACCACACCCACCACGTCTTTGGTCGCGTTGCTGTAGGGCTCGACGCGCATCAGATACCAGGTACCGTCATGGGCGCGCAGTTCGCGCTCAATCGGTACCAGCGATTCCACCACTGCGCGGATGCTGTCGATCAGATCGGTGGCGATCAGGTTGGTGGTGATGTCGGTGATTGGACGTCCGCGATCAGACTCGATCAGCCGGTAGACCCGGGTCGCCCGGGAGGTGTAGCGCCGTATGCGCAGATCGCAGTCGAGAAAGATGATTCCGGTGTCGACGCTATCGAGCAGATTCTTCAGATCGTTCTTGACCTCACTCCACTGCTCGATCTTGGCGTTCAACTCCCCGTTAACGTTGACCAGCTCCTCGTTCAGCGATTGCAGCTCTTCCTTGGCAGTCTCCAACTCCTCGTTGGAGGATTGCAGTTCTTCATTGGTCGACTGCAGCTCCTCGTTGGCCGACTTCAGCTCTTCGTTCAGTCCACGCTGCTCGTGGATGATGGCTTGCTGGTTCGCCCGCACATAGGCGAGCTCGATGGCCAACTGATCAGCCCTTTGGCTGGCGTCCAGTTCAGCATTGCTGTGGCCTTCAATCGGCGGGGAAGCTTCGTCTGCGGCAGTCTCCTGGGCGCTTTCGACGGAGATCGCGGTCATGCTCAGCAGCATCAGTCCATCATCGACCGGCACTGCCATGTCCCCGGCAAGTACCGGTACCTTGCGCAGATTCAGCTGGAATGCGGCAGAGCTTCCCGAGCGCTCCGTTGCCACCGTGCGAACCAGACTGTGCGCGTCGGTAGTGACCATTTCGGCGTAGAGCCCGCGCAGTTCGGTCTGCAGCGAATCATGCGCCATTTCGAGTACGTTCAAGGTCGCCATTCCCGGCGCGGGCCGCAGGAACGCGCTGGTGTCACCGTATACGTACAGAATCGTGCCCTCGACGTCGGTCAACACTGACGGCGGTGCATAGAGATGGAGCAGGGCGCGCCGTGCCAAATCGTCCAGATCGAGCTTCTTGGTGGGTTCCATGTTTTCTGAGGTCGCCTTCGAATCAAGCTCGCTTCGTGGCGAGAACTGGTAGCTGGGACGGATCCCGAATCTGACGGCTGAATGGCTCGCGCGGTAGATCTTCCATTTTCGGTCGATGGCCGAAAACAGCTGGGGATGACTGGCAATATTTTCAGACGCCGACAGGAACAGCACGCCGTCTTCGTTGAGTGCGTAATGAAAGATCGAAAATAGTCTGGATTGCAACTGTTCGCCGAAATAGATCAGCAGATTTCGGCAGCTGAGCAGATCCAGCCGCCTGAATGGCGGGTCCTTGATCACGCTTTGTTCGGCAAAGACGATCGTATTGCGCAGCTCCTTCTTGACCGTAAATCCATGGTCCTGCTTGTTGAAAAAGCGCAATAATCGATCAGCGCCGACATCGGCGATGATATTGGGTGGATAGAAACCGGCGCGAGCGTGGGCGATCGCCTTGGCGTCAAGATCGGTGGCGTAAATCTGAATGCCGAGGTCCTTTCCGGTGCTGGATCGAATGTCGCCGACCAGCTCCAGCAGGATCATGGCAATCGAATAGGCTTCCTCACCGCTGGCGCAGGCAGGCACCCAGACCCGAACGGTGTAACCGTCCTCGCGCTGTTCCAGCATCGGTTTGAGCACTTGCGACTTCAGCGCTTCGAAGGCTTGCGGATCGCGGAAGAAACTGGTGACGTTGATCAGCAGGTCGCGGAACAACCGCTCCGATTCACCTGTATTGGTTTGTAGATGGTCGGCATAGCGGCTGACAGAGGAGATTCCGATCTGGCTCATTCGCCGCTCGATCCGGCGCATCACGGTGTTTTTCTTGTACTGACTGAAGTCGTGGCCGACGTCCCGTCCAAGCTTGGTCAGAATCTGGTCGATGATCCTGGCGCTGCCGATCGGTTCACTGTTGCCTTGGTCGACTTGCGGTAGCGCGCGGCTGACAACTTCACGCAGCAGGGCCGGCATCTTCTCCACCGCAACCACATAGCGGGTAGTCCCAGCCGCCAACGCACTTTGCGGCATGCCGGGAAACTGCGCGGTGTCCGGGTCCTGAACGATGCAGCACCCGCCCTTGTCCTCGATCGCGCCCAATCCGAGCGTGCCGTCCCGTCCGGTGCCCGACAGGACGATGCCAATCGAGTGAGCACCCAGGTCCTCGGCCAACGAGGTCATGAAGCCGTCTATAGGCCGCCGCTTGCTCCGGGCAGGGTCACTGGCGATGAGCTGCAAGCGCCCATTGGCGATCTTGAGTCCATGGTCGGGGGGAATCACATAAACGTGGTTCGGCAACGGTTGCACCCCGTTACTGGCCACCGAAACCGGCATCTCGGTGCCGCGCTGAATCAACTCCGGCAAGCTGCTGTGCTGATTGGGGTCCAGGTGACTGATCAGCACATAGGCAATGCCCAGATCGCCAGGGCAGGACTTAAAGAACCCGGTCATGGCCTGCAGTCCGCCGGCCGATGCGCCGATCGCAGCAATCGGAATTTTCTGCGAACCGGTGGCGCTCACTCAGCTTCGGGCCCGAATAGAGCTCCAGTGCGTCGGGCCAGGTTCGGCCCAACTCGCAAGAGAACAAGTGACGATGGATTCGATCAACGAGACGCTCGTCGACATCTCCGCATACACCTCAACCAAGCGCAATGCACGACGCCATTTATACCGCCGGATCTGGGAAAACGGTAGTCCCGCCATCAGGGCCAAAGGTCGTCTTGATCAAGCCTGTCTGTCAGATTAATGACATCAATTCGTCATAATCTGATTGGCGTGAGATCGCCTTCGTCTATGCCTTGATCGCATTGCCTGAGGCCTGAAAAATGACGATGGAGCTGCCATCGCACTCTTTCTCTTTGAAGTTCCCGGCGCAAGCCAGCACCCACCGCGTTGCCTACTCGAAGCCGCCTCGATGCAAGTGCGAGATCAGATAGCCCAGCAAGAACTCGTGCGCCTGCTCGTGTGTCTCGTTGGGGAACCCCCCATGACCCGCCCCCGGGACGGTGATGAACGCCGGGGCGTGGCCAAACGCCATGAGGTTGGTCAGCAGTCGTTCGCTTTGCGCGATCGGGACCGAGCTGTCCTGGTCGCCGTGAACAATCAGGGAGGGCGGGTCGGCTGCGTCCACCCAGGTCAATGGGCTTAGCTCGGTGACCCGCGTGATCAATTGGGGAAAAGGCGGGGCCGGATTGTCCGCGTTGGCGCGCAGCACGCCGATCCCCTCACCGGGTTGATCAAAGCCGATCAGTCGTGATTCGGGCGAGGAGGGTGCGTCATGGTCGATGATGCTGCCCGGTGGGGTGGTCACATCCAGTTGCATCAACAGCAGGTCGGTGGGCCCGTAGTAATCCACCGCAACCTGCACAGCGCTTGACTGACCCAGATTGCCGCCAACCACGCCTTCCAGTGCGGGATCGTTGCCTGAGGTGCCCACCAGCGCAGCCAGATGACCACCTGCGGAGGAACCCCACACGCCCACGCGATTCGGGTCGATCTGGTACTCGGCGGCATGAGCGCGCAACCAGCGGATCGCAGCCTTGCTGTCATGGATCTGCGCGGGAAAGATCACTGGCTCGGCGCCCCATTGGCCAGCCTGGCTGGTCAGTCGGTAGCTGATCGAGGCCACCGCGACACCGAAGTTGAGCAGGCGGCGCGCGTGCGCCGGGGCCGGGAAGCGGCTGCCGCCGGACCAGCCACCGCCGTGGATCCACACCACCAGCGGCCGGGGCGCAGCGCCGTTCTGCGGCAGATAGAGATCGAGCATCAGTGGTTGGCCGCCGACGCTGGCGTAGGTCAGATCCGGAAAGCTGGGCGTTACCTGCGCTCCCGCGTTACCGGATGTCAACGCGCCGAACAGCAGTAGGGCAGCAGCAGTAAGAGCGCGCATCGGTACTTCCTCGATCAGGCCATCACCTTGCTAACGCAACAGCGTCAATTCGGTTGACCTTTGCCGTGACAAACTAACGGCCTTCCGCACGGTTTCCCGATCATGCGCAATCCCCGTTACGACATCCTGTTCGAGCCGGTCCGGATCGGTCCGGTCACCGCCCCGAACCGCTTCTACCAGGTGCCCCATTGCAACGGGATGGGTCATGTTTATCCGCAGACGCTTGCCCGAATGCGCGGGATCAAGGCCGAGGGCGGCTGGGGCGTGATCTGCACCGAGGAGGTGGAGATCTCCCCGCTGTCCGAGATCGCTCCGCACCATGAAGGGCGACTGTGGGACAAGCGCGATATTCCAGCGCTGCGCCTGATGACCGATGCCTGCCACGAACACGGCGCGCTGGCCGGGATCGAGCTGATGTTCAATGGCTATGCCACCCCCAACCGTTACAGCCGCGAGCCGCCGATTGCGCCTTCGCCGCTGCCGGTGTCGGCAATGGATCCGATTCAGGCGCGACAGGCCAGCAAGCGCGACATCGCCAACGTCCGCCGCTGGCATCGGGCCGCCGCGCTGCGCGCCAGGGATGCAGGCTTCGACCTGATCTACGTCTACGCCGGGCACGACCTGGGCATGCCGATGCACTTTCTGTCCCGGCGCACCAACCGGCGCAGCGACGAATACGGCGGCTCGCTGGAAAACCGCGCGCGGCTGTTGCGTGAGTTGATCGAAGACACCAAGGATGCCGTGGGCGATCGCTGTGCGGTGGTGGTGCGGCTTGCGGTGGATCAATTGCTGGGTCCGGATGGGATCACCGCCGAGAGCGAAGGGCACGACGTGATTGCCATGCTGGCCGAGCTTCCGGATCTGTGGGATGTGAATATCGCCGACTGGAGCAACGACAGCCAGACCGCACGATTTTCCGAGGAGGGCTATCAGGAGCGCTACATCGCCCAGGTCAAGGGGCTGACCAGCAAGCCGGTGGTGGGAGTCGGCCGCTATACCTCACCGGACGCGATGGTGCGGGTGATCAAGTCCGGATTGATGGACCTGATCGGTGCCGCGCGCCCGTCGATTGCCGATCCCTTCCTGCCGCGCAAGATCGAGCAGGGTCGGCTGGAGGACATTCGCGAGTGCATCGGCTGCAACATCTGCGTGACTGGCGACAACCAGTGCGTGCCGATCCGCTGCACCCAGAATCCGACCATGGGCGAGGAGTGGCGGCGCGACTGGCATCCCGAACGGATTGCCGCCAGGGCCAGCGATCGCAGCGTGCTGGTGGTCGGTGCCGGCCCTGCCGGACTGGAGTTGACCCGCGCCTTGGGCCAGCGCGGCTACGAGGTGACCCTGTGCGATGCGCAGGAGCAGTTTGGCGGCCGCCTGATTCAGGAGTCCCGGCTGCCCGGGCTGGCCAGCTGGCATCGGGTGGTGGACTACCGCCTCCAGCAGATTCAGCGGATGTCCAACGTGCAGATGCTGCGCGGCAGCCCGGTAAGCGCCGAGGACGTGCTGGCCTTCGCCGCATCGGCGGTGTTCATCGCGACCGGTTCGCGCTGGCGCAGTGACGGACTGGGCCGCACCCATCGGGCGCCGCTGCTGGATCCGGGGATGCGCGGCGTGTTCAGTCCCGAACGAGCACTGGCCGGGGAGGTGCTGACCGGTCCGCTGCTGATCTACGACGACGATCATTACTACCTGGCCGGTGCGCTGGCCGAGCGCTATGCCGGCAAGGGGATCGAGGTGCACTACGTCACTCCGGCGGCCAAGGTTTCGGAGTGGACCGAACAGACCATGGAGCAGTCGCGCATCCATTCGCGACTGCTTGAACTCGGGGTGCAGATCCATTGTCAGCGGCGGGTGACCACTGTGCTGCCAGGGGCCGGCGGACTGAGCGTCGGTCTGACCTGCGTTTACGGCGGCGTTGCGAGGACGCTGGAAGTGGCCAGTCTGATGCCGGTCACCATGCGCGATTCGGTGGATGCGCTTTATCGGGAGCTGTTGGCCGCGGAGTCACGCTGGGCCGATTCGGGAATCGAAACCGTGCAGGCCATCGGTGACGCCTGGGCGCCTTCCACCGTCGCCGCTGCGGTCTACGCAGGGCACCGTGCGGCGCGGGAGTTTGATCAGCCGGTGGATGCCGATCAGGTGCCTTTCAAGCGGGAATGGGTCTGACGGAGATCGTCAGGTACTGGACTACGCCTTCAAAACATGCGGGCAAGATGCCCGCGGT
>JAGRJL010000040.1:0-6134 GCA_020442775.1 Lysobacterales bacterium
TTGGCCTCATCGTCGTTGGTCATCGATCAGACCGATGTCTATTGCGCGATGACCAACGACGATGAGGCCAACATCCTCTCGGCAATGCTGGCCAAGCGCCTCGGCGCGCGGCGCACCATCTCGCTGATCAACCGTCCGGCCTACGCCGATCTGGTCGAGAGCGGAGCGATCGACATCGCGGTTTCGCCGCAGCAGATCACCCTCTCGGCGATGCTCTCACACGTGCGCCAGGGCAACATGGCGCAGGTGCACACGCTGCGCCGCGGCGCAGCCGAGGCGATCGAGGCGATAGCAGTGGGCGAACGCGGCAGTTCGCCGCTGGTTGGAAGGCGGATCGACGAGGTGATGCTGCCGCCGGGCTCGATCATCGGCGGACTGGTGCGCGGGGAGCGCTTCCTCCAGGCCCATCACGATACGGTGATCGAGCGCGATGACCACGTGATCGTGTTCGTGACCAATCGGCGTCACGTGCGCGAGGTGGAAATGCTGTTCCGCGCGCGGCCGACGGCGATCTGACGATGTCGCAGCGGAGTCGAGCGATACTGCGCGCGGTGGGCGGCGTTCAGACCGCCACCAGCGCACTGACCGTGCCCTCGTTCTTCATCGGACTGAGCGACGGTACCTGGGTGGCCTTCCTGGAAGGGGGCCTGCTGATGCTTGCGGTCGGCCTGGGGATGATGCTGCTCGGCGCCGGCGCCAAGAGCGAGCTGCGCCTGCGCGACGGCTTTCTGGTCACCGCGCTGGCTTGGTTCTGCACCTCCTTCACCGCGGCCTGCCCATTGATTCTGGGGCCACCCCATTTGTCGGTGACCGATGCCGTTTTCGAGGCGGTTTCGGGGCTGACTACCACCGGTTCAACGGTCATTGTCGGCCTCGAACAGCTACCCAAGAGCGTGCTCTTCTACCGCCAGTTCATGCAGTTTTTTGGCGGGATGGGGATCGTGGTGCTGGCGGTGGCGATCCTGCCCACCCTGCGCATTGGCGCCACCCAGCTGACCAAGGGCGAGACCACCGGACCGGTCAAGGACACCAAGCTGACCCCGCGCATTGCCGAGACCGCCAAGGCGCTGTGGATCATCTATGTCGGCCTCACGCTGGCCTGTTGCCTGTGCTACTGGCTCGCCGGGATGACCTTCTTCGATGCCATCGATCACGCCTTCTCCACCGCTTCCACCGGCGGCTTCTCCACCCATGACGACTCCTTCAAGCGCTTCGACAGCCCGCTGATCGAGCTGGTCTCGGTGGTGTTCATGCTGCTGGGCAGCATCAGCTTCGCCCTGCATTTCGTGGCCTGGCGACGCGGCAGTCTGGCCGCCTACATGCGCGACGCCGAATTCCGCTCCTTCCTGATGCTCTGGCTGGGTTCGGTGGCGCTGGTCACTGTTTCACTCTGGTTGTACGGGCACTACGACAGCCCCGAACGCTCGTTGCGCGAGGCGCTGTTTCAGGTGACCTCGAATATGAGCACCACCGGTTTTTCCAACGACAATTTCGCCGAGTGGCCGGCCTTCCTGCCGCCGTTCATGATTCTGCTGGCGATACTCGGCTCCTGCGCCGGCTCGACCAGTGGCGGACTGAAGGTAATTCGGGTGCTGATCGTGGCCAAGCTGAGCGCACGTGAAGTCATGCGGGTGATTCATCCCCGCGGCGAGTTCGTGGTCAAGCTGGACCGACGGGCGATACCCGATAGCGTGCTGGAGGCAGTTGCCGGTTTCGTGGCGGTGTTCTTCTTCTGCTTTGTGGCGATGGGCCTTTTGATGATGGCCAGCGGTGAGGATCTGGTCACCTCCTTCGCCGCAATCGCCTCCTCGATGTCCAACCTCGGTCCCTCGCTGGGTAACGGCGCGGTCACCATGCAGCCCTTCAACGACTTCGCGACCTGGATCTGCACCTTTGCGATGATCGTCGGGCGTCTTGAGGTATTCACCGTGCTGGTGCTGCTGACCCCGGCCTTTTGGCGCGAGTGATGGACTGGCGCGCGCGTGGGCTGTGGTGGCTGCTGCGCGGATTCGGGCTGCTGCCGTTGGCCATGTTGCGGGTAATGGGAACGCTGCTGGGCCTGCTCTGGTGGCGCTCCAACAGCCGCGGCCCGCGAGTGGTGCGAACCAATCTGGCGCTCTGCCTGCCCGAGCTGAGTGCCGCCGAGCGGGGTCAGCTGGCTCGTGACAGCCTGATCGAAACTGCCCGCAGCGCAACCGAGCTGGCCTGGGTGTGGAGCCGCACGCTGCCGACGGTGCTCGGCAAGCTGCGAGTGGACGGCAGTGCCGAGCTGTTCCTGCAGGCGCGCCGCGAGGGTCGCGCGCTGATCGTCGCCGCGCCTCATCTGGGTGCCTGGGAAGTGCTCAATTTGTGGCTGTCGGCGCAGGGACCGATCGGCATTCTTTATCGACCGCCGCGGCAGCGCTGGCTGGAAGGGCTGCTCAACCGCGCGCGGAGCAAATCCGGTGCCGAGCCGGTGCCCGCCGAAGCGCGCGGCGTGCGCCGGCTGATCGAAATTCTGCGCAATGGCGGGGTGCTGGGAATCCTGCCGGATCAGCAGCCCAAGCAGGGCGACGGCGAGTTCGTGGATTTTTTCGGTCATCCGGCGCTGACCATGTCCCTGCTGCCCAAGCTGGCCCAGCGTGAATCGGCGCTGGTGCTGTTTGCCTGGGTCGAGCGTCTGCCGGGCGGGCAGGGGTGGGCGCTGCATTTCCGCCCCGCCGATCCGCCGATCGATGGTCCGGCTGCGCTGAATGCCAACGTCGAGGCCTGTGCCCGTCAGGCGCTGGCCCAGTACCAATGGACCTACAAGCGCTTCAGCCTGGCCCCGCCCGGCGTGGCCAATCGCTATCAGAGCTTGCGAAGTCCGCGCTAGCGCCGAAGGACCCCGAGTAGCCGAAAGCTGGGCTAAGCTTCAGCCATGTCTGAACAATCCAAAATCCGGGTCAACGGCCGCGTCCATCGACTTCAGGGCAGTGATCCCAGCGAGTCCCTGCTGCGCTGGCTCAAGCGCCAGCGCCTGCACGGCACCAAGGAAGGCTGCGCCGACGGTGACTGCGGCGCCTGCACGGTGGCGCTGGTGCACCACGACGCCAGCGGACGCGCGCACTATCAGGCGGTCAACAGCTGTCTGCTGCCGATCGGCGTGCTCCAGGGCTGTGAAGTACTGACGGTCGAGGCGCTGGCCCACGACGGCCAGCTGCACCCCGCGCAGCAGGCGATGGTTGACTGCGCGGGCTCCCAGTGCGGCTATTGCACGCCTGGCTTTGTGATGAGCATGTTCGCCGGCTGCTATGACCCGACGCCCGACGCGCTGGCTGACAATGCGATTGCCGGCAACTTGTGTCGCTGTACCGGCTATGCGCCGATCCGCCGCGCGGCGGCGCAGCTGCGCCCGCAGGCGCCGCTGGTCGATCGCTTCAGCGCCGCGCTGGGCGACTATCGGCCGGAGCCCGCTGAGCAGCAGCTATACAACTATCACTGCCCGCTTTCGCTGGCTTCCGCGCTGGCCCTCAAGCAGGCCCATCCGAACTATCGCTGGATTGCCGGCGCGACCGATCTGGGCGTGGATCTGAGCCACGGGCGGCAGCCGGCGGCGGGCTACATCAGCCTGGACCGGATCGGCGAGCTGCAGCAGTTGGTGATCACGCCTGAGCGGGTTTTGATCGGCGCCGGGGTCAGCCTGACCCGACTCGAGCGCGAACTGGCCGGGCTGTTCCCGGCACTCGATCAGATGTTGCCCTGGTTCGCCGCGCGTCAGGTCCGTAATCGGGCCACCCTGGGCGGCAATCTGGGCTCGGCCTCGCCGATTGGCGATCTGCTGCCGGTGCTGCTGGCGCTGGACGCCGAACTGCAGCTGCGCGGACCTGGTGCCGAACGGGTGCTGCCCATCAGCCGCTTTTTCCTCGACTATCGCAAGACCGCGCTGCGCCCCGATGAGCTGATCACTGCGGTGGTCTTGCCGCGTCGCCCCGGATTGATCAGCGCGTCCTACAAGGTCGCCAAGCGCCAGACCGACGATATTTCCATAGTCGCGGCCGCGTTCGCCCTGGCTTTCGATCAGGACGGGTGCATCGAGCACGTGCGGCTGGCCTACGGCGGGGTGGCCGCCACCCCGCTGCGGGCGCTGCAGATCGAGCCGCTGCTGGTCGGCCGGCAGTTGGACCGGGACACGATTGAAGTGGTTAGCGCGGCGCTGTGCAGCGCCTTCCGACCGCTCACCGATCATCGCGCCAGCGCCGCCTACAGGGCCGACCTGGCCAGCGATCTGTTCCGCAAGTTCTGCGCGGAGCGGGTCCGATGAGCGCCGCCATGATGCGCCACGAAAGCGCGCTCGGCCACGTCACCGGGCGTGCCGCCTACACCGACGAACAGACCCCGCCGGTGGATCTGCTCAGCCTTTATCCGGTGCTCTCGCCGCATCCGCATGCGCAGATCATCTCGATCAACGCCGAGGCAGCGCTGGAGCGTCCCGGGGTGTTGATGGTGCTGACCGCCGACGACATTCCCGGGGAGAACAACACCGGGCCGATCCTGCGCGATGAGCCGCTGATACCGACCGAGCGGGTGCAGTTCCACTCGCAGCCGGTGGCCTGGGTAGTGGCCGAAAGCGAGGCGGCGGCGCGCGCCGCTGCAGCCCGAGTGCAGGTGGAGTACGAGCCGCTGCCGCCGATCCTCAGCATTGCACAGGCAATCGCCGAACAGGCCTTTCACCTGCCGCCGGCGCAGGTGGCCTGTGGCGACGCCGATGCCGCTCTGGGCTCGGCAGAGCTGCGCCTGAGCGGGGATCTGGCGATCGGCGGGCAGGATCATTTCTACCTGGAAACCCAGGCCAGCTGGGTGCAGATCGATAGCGAGGGGCTGGTCCAGGTGCTGTCCTCCACCCAGCACCCGACCGAGACCCAAATCATCGTTGCTCGGGTGCTCGGCCTGCCGGCGAACCGGGTGGTCTGCCGCAGCCTGCGCATGGGCGGGGGCTTTGGCGGCAAGGAAACCCAGGCCAACCCCTATGCCGCGATCGCCGCGCTGGCGGCCTGGCGCAGCGGGCGACCGGTGCGGATCAAGCTGCTACGTGAGCTGGACATGCAGCTCACCGGCAAGCGCCATCCCTTTTTCGCGCGCTATCAGGTGGGTTTTGAGCGCAGCGGGCGGCTGCAGGCGCTGAAGATCGAGCTGTATGCCGATGGCGGCTGGAGCTGCGATCTGTCGCCGCCGGTGCTGATGCGGGCGATGGTGCACGTGGACAACGCCTACTTCTGCCCGAACGTGCAGATCAGTGGCCGGATCTGCCAGACCAATCTGCCTTCCAACACCGCCTTTCGCGGTTTTGGTGGTCCGCAGGGCATGCTGGTGGGCGAGGAGATCATCGACCGGGTGGCACGCTACCTCGGCCTGCCCGCCGATCAGATTCGTGAGCGCAACTTCTACTGTGCCGAAGGCGAGCCGCCGCGCAACACCACGCCCTACCACCAGCCGGTGGTGGACAACATCATCGACCAGCTCTGGTCCCGGCTGAAGCAGTCTAGCGAATTCGAGCGGCGCCGCGGCGAAGCTGCCCAGTTCAATCAGGCGCACCGCCAGCGCAAGCGCGGGATCGCGATCACCCCGGTCAAGTTCGGGATCTCCTTCAACAAGACCGAGTACAACCAGGCCGGCGCGCTGGTGCATATCTACGCCGATGGCAGCATCCAGCTCAATCACGGCGGCACCGAGATGGGCCAGGGGCTACACACCAAGATCCTCGGGGTGGCCTGCCGGGTTTTGGGGGTGTCAGCGGCGCGGATCCAGCTGATGACCACCAGCACTGACAAGGTGCCCAACACCTCCGCAACTGCGGCCAGCAGCGGTTCGGATCTGAACGGACAGGCGGTCAAGGCGGCCTGCCTGACCCTGCTGGAGCGGCTGCGCCCGGTCGCGGCGGCGATGCTGGAAGTGGATCCGGCACAGCTGGTCTTTGCCGATGATCGAGTGCATGCTGCCGATGATCCTTCGCTGTGTGTGGATTTCGCCGAAGTCACCGCGGCCGCCTACAGCGCGCGGATCAGCCTGTCCGCGACCGGCTACTACCGCACCCCGGGACTGCATTGGGATCCCAAGGCCGGCCGTGGCCACCCTTTCTATTATTTTGCCTACGGCGCCGCAGTGAGCGAGGTGGA
>JAGRJL010000040.1:6272-18447 GCA_020442775.1 Lysobacterales bacterium
CGCTGGGGCGCGCAGGGTCAGCTGCTCACCAACGCCCCCAGCACCTACAAGATCCCGACCGTGGGCGAGGTCCCAGAGGCCTTCGAAGTGCAGCTGTTCCGCCACCAGCGGGCGCCCAGTACCGAGGTCATTTTCGGCAGCAAGGGGGTGGGCGAACCGCCGCTGATGCTGGCCTTGAGCGTGCGCGAAGCGCTGCGCGAGGCAGTGGCGGCCTTCGCCCCGGGCGCGACCGAAGTGGCGCTGGGTGCGCCGGCGACGCCCGAAGCGATTCACGCCGCGATCCGCGCGCTGCGCGCAGGCCGATCGCGCAGCGGCTGAGCGCGATGGACGAGGCGCTGTTTGCACGCCTGGCCGAGCGGCTTGCGGCGGACCCAACCGCCGGCGTGGTCCTGGCCAGCGTGTTGCAGGCCCAGGGCGCGGTGCCGCGCCGACGCGGCAGCCGGATGCTGATTACCGCCGCGAACAGCGAGTTCAGCATCGGTGGCGGCCAGCTGGAGGCGCGGGTGCTGGCAGTCGCGCGCGAGATGCTCAACGGCAGGACCGCTTCGCGGCAGCTGAGCATTGATCTGGGCGGCAAGGCCGATTCCCTGGGGGTGTGCGGCGGCCGTCTGCTGATCGGTTTGCGGTCCTGGTGTGGCCGCGCCGATTGCGAGCGCGCGGAGAGGATCGCCGCGCAGCTGCAGTCCGGCCGGTCGCTACTGCTGAGCGGTGCGGAACAGGGCGGCGAGGCAAGCGATCAATGCGAACTGAGCCCCGACCCGCGGCTGCTGATTGTCGGTGCGGGTCACTGTGGTCAGGCATTGAGTCAGGCGGCGGCTGCGCTGAACTTCGAAGTGTGGGTGCACGACAGCCGCGCCGAGCAGTGTGCCCATTCCGCCTTCGCCGGCGCGGCCCGGGTGGACAGCAGTCCGGCGATGCTCCAGCAAGTGGGGGATTCGGCCAGACCGGTCTACGCGGTGCTGTTGAACCGCGACTACCAGGCCGACATTGCGGCACTGGCTGTGCTCCTGCCGCAGGCGCCGCATTTCATCGGCATGATGGGCAGTCGGCGGCGGATTCAGCAGGTGCTGTCGGCACCGCAGCTGGGCGCTTTCGGCAACCTGCAAGGGAAGCTGCAGGCGCCGATCGGCCTGGCAATCGATGCGCACACGCCAGAGGAGATTGCGATCAGCATACTGGCCCAGTTGATCGCGGTGCGGAACGCGCCAGCAACAGGGAAGGCGGCATCTGGCCTCTGATTGGACGGAGCCGTTAGGATGACGAGGCGATCTTCACCCTCGCTGGATCAGCGATCTGCTATCCGGCCCACAATCCAAACGAGCGGAGCACAGCATGGCGATCTGGCACAGCAGCTATCCCCCGGGGGTTCCCAGCGTAGTTGATATCGACCAGTACCCCTCGGTGGTGGCGCTGCTGGAAGAGAGCTTTGCCAAGTTCCGCGACCAGAATGCCTATGTGTGCATGGACCGCTTCATGAGCTATGGCGAGCTGGATCGTTTGTCGACCCAGCTCGCCGCGTACCTGCAGGGACTGGGGCTGCAGCGCGGCGATCGGGTGGCGATCATGATGCCCAATCTGCTGCAGTATCCGATCGCGGTGGCCGCGGTGCTGCGCGCCGGTTTCGTCGCGGTGAACGTCAACCCGATGTATACCGCGCGCGAGCTGGAGCATCAGCTCAACGACTCCGGCTCCCGGGCGATCATCGTGCTGGAGAATTTCGCGGCCACGCTGCAGGCGGTGCAGGCCAATACCCCGGTCGAGCACATCGTGCTGGCGACGGTCGGCGACATGCTTGGCCTGATCAAGGGGGCGATCACCAACTATGTGGTGCGCAAGCGCAAGAAGGCGGTACCGGCCTACAGCCTGCCGGGCGCGGTGAGCTTCAATCGGGCGCTGGCGATTGGCAAGGGTCGCAATTTCACTCGCCCCGAAATCAAGCCCGACGACGTCGGCGTGCTGCAATACACCGGCGGCACCACCGGGGTTTCCAAGGGCGCCACGCTGCTCCATCGCACCCTGATCGCCAGCGCGCTGTGCTCGGACGCCTGGAGCCAGCCCGGCTTCAAGCGCAAGCCGATCAGCGGTCAGGTCAACGTGGTCTGCGCGCTGCCGCTCTATCACGTGTTCGCTTTCATCTCCTGCGCGCTGCTGGGCATGCGGCTGGGTGCGATGAACATTCTGATCCCCAATCCGCGCGACATGAGCGGCAGCATCGCTCAGCTGAAGAAGTTCAAGCTGCACGTGTTTCCCGCGGTCAACACGCTTTATCAGGGGCTGCTCAACCACCCCGACTTCGCCAGCCTGGATTTCTCCGAGCTGGTGATCTCCAACAGCGGGGGAATGGCGGTGCAGGAACCGATCGCGCGGCGCTGGCTGGAAGTGACCGGCTGTCTGGTGGCCGAAGGCTACGGCTTGTCCGAGACCTCCTCGGGGATCACCTGCAACCGCACCGATACTGACCGCTATACCGGCACCATCGGCGTGCCGCTGCCCAACGTTGAGGTCAAGATCCTCGACGATGAGGAAAACGAAGTGGCCCTCGGCGAGCCCGGCGAGATCTGCATTCGCGGACCGCAGGTGATGGCCGGCTACTGGCAGCGGCCCGAGGAAACCGCCAAGACCATGACCGCCGACGGCTTCTTCAAGTCCGGTGACGTTGGGGTAATGGACGAAAGCGGCTATCTGCGCATTGTCGATCGCAAGAAGGACATGATCCTGGTTTCGGGCTTCAACGTTTATCCCAACGAAATCGAGGGGGTGATCGTCGGCCTCAAGGGGGTGCTGGAATGCGCGGTGATCGGCGTACCCGATCCCAACTCCGGCGAGGCGGTGATGGCCTTCGTGGTCAAGTCCGATCCCGAGCTCAGCGAAAAGGAGGTCGCCAACTGCTGCGCCGAGCATCTGACCGGCTACAAGAAGCCGCGCAAGATCCGCTTCGTCGACGAGTTGCCCAAGAGCAACGTGGGCAAAATCCTGCGTCGCGAGCTGCGCACCCAGGTGCTGGCGGAGAGTCAGGGCAGCAGCTGATCGGCGTTCAGCTGCTCCGCGTGTACTTGCTGCGAATCCAGGCCACTGATTCGCTGATCAACTCGGCCAGCACCGCCTCGTCCACGTCGGCCAGCTTGTTGATGTACAGGCAGGAGCTGCCGGTCTTGTGTTTGCCCAGCCGGCCCATGAGTTCGTCGTAGCGGCTAAAGCCGGCCATGATGTAGACCACCAGCGAGCTCTTGCGCGGGGAAAAGCCGGTGACCGGCCAGTCGCCCTCGCGGCCGCTGTCGTAGACGTAGTGATAGCTGCCGAAGCCGACGATCGAGGGCCCCCACATTCGTGCGGGTTCGCCGGTGATCTGCCCCATCAATTGCAGCAGACGTTCGCCGTCAGCGCGACGGCGCGGATGTTCGACTGCGGCCAGAAAGTCCTTGGGGTCGACTTCGGTGGGCAAGGTCTTGGGGGCATCGGCCATCCTGGGCTCCGCTGTGGGCTTGTTGCCAAGGGTAGCAGCGGCGCCGGGCCAGAATCGACCGCCTAGTGGTCCATGATCGCCCGGCATCAGCGCCGGGCAGTCCGGCGCTACATCTGCTCCGGCGCGCCCATTCCCAGCAGATCCAGACCGTTGGCCAGCACCTGCTTGACCCCCAGGCACAGGGTCAGTCGGGCGTCGCGCTCGGGGCTGTCGGCGGGCAGGATCGGGTGCGCGTTGTAGGCGGTGTGGAAGGCCGCCGCCAGCTCGCGCAGATAGGTCGCGAGGGTATGAGGCTCCAACCCCTCTGCCGCGCTTTCCACCGCTTCGGGGTAGCGACTGAGCTCAATCATCAAGGCCAGCGACTGCTCATCGGTCAGCACGCTCATGTTCGCCTGACCGGCTTGCGGATCATGGCTGATGCCCTTTTCGGCGGCCTGCCGGAACACGCTGCAGATCCGCGCGTGCGCGTACTGGATGTAGTAGACCGGGTTGTCGTTGCTCTGCGCCCGCGCCAGATCGATATCGAAGGTCAGCTGCGAGTCGGATTTGCGCGAAATCAGGAAGTAGCGGGTGGCGTCGCGACCGACCTCGTCGATCAGGTCACGCAGGGTCAGATAGCCGCCGGCGCGCTTGCCCAGCTTGACCTCGGCACCGCCGCGCATCACCGTCACCATCTGGTGCAGCACATACTCGGGGTAGCCCGCCGGAATTCCCTGTTCCAGCGCCTGCAGACCGGCCTTGACCCGCGCCAGCGAGCCGTGGTGGTCGGCGCCCAGCTCGGTAATCGCGCGCACATAGCCGCGCTGCCATTTGCTCAGGTGATAGGCGACGTCCGGCACGAAATAGGTGTAGTTGCCGTCGGATTTGCGCATCACCCGATCCTTGTCGTCACCGAAGTCGGTGCTGCGCAACCACAGGGCGCCATCCTGCTCGTAGGTGTGGCCGGACTGGTTCAGCGCGTCCACGGTCTCGGCGACCTTGCCGTCGGCATAGAGCGAGGATTCCAGGTAGTAGACGTCGAACTGCACCCCGAAGGCGGCCAGATCGTCGTTCTGTTCGCGGCGCAGCCAGCCCACCGCAAATCGCCGCACCGCATCCAGATCGTCGAAGTCGCCGCTGCCGACCAGATGCTGGCCGTCCACATCGACGGTCTCGCCGGCGGCGAAGCCATCAGCGACCACCTGAATGTAGTCGCCGCGATAGCCGTCGGCCGGCCAGGCCGGGTTTTCCGGGTCGATGCCGCGGCCGCGCGCCTGCACCGACAGCGCCAGATTGTCGATCTGCACGCCAGCGTCGTTGTAGTAGAACTCGCGCACCACCTTCCAGCCGGCGGCGTCCAGCAGCCGCGCCAGGGTGTCGCCGATGGCGGCCGCGCGACCATGGCCCACGTGCAGCGGGCCGGTGGGATTGGCCGACACATACTCCACCCCGACGCAGACGCCCTGGCCGTTCTGGTTGCGGCCAAAGTCCCGACCCTGGGCAATCGCCTGATTGACCTGCTGATGCCAGGCGTTGTCGCTGAGCGAAAGATTGATAAAGCCCGGTCCGGCGATGTCCACCTTGGCCACCAGCGGATCGGCTGGCAGCGCGGCGACCAGCGCGGTGGCCAGATCGCGCGGCTTGGCGCGAGCCAGTCGGGCCAACTGCATCGCCACGTTGCAGGCGAAGTCGCCGTGCTCGCGGGTCTTGGTGCGCTCGATCTGGACCGGCGGAAGTTCGCTGATGCCGGCGAGCGGACCGTCGTCCTGGGTCAGAGTGGCCATGGCGCGTTCAATCAGCTCGCGCAGTTGCTGTTTCAGGGGGGTGGACTGGCTGTTCAAGACGATAAAGCTGTGTAGACAAAGGCCGGCAAGTTTAGCGGGTTTGTTTCGCGCTTCGGCGCAAATTGATCAGCGGAACCGATTCGGTCCGTATTCAGAGCGAAAAGCATGCGGGCAAGATGCCCGCGGTCCAAAGCGCTGAGGCTCGAAACTGCCCTGGGGCCCGGCTAGAGCAGATCGAAGCCCGAATTCCCCGAGCGTCCTCTTGAACGGACCGCGGGCGTCTCGCCCGCAAACCAGAGCCATCGAAGAATGCAGCCTAGTAGTAGTGGCCCTTGTCAGCCGTTGCGGCGACCGCGCGAGTGACGAAATCGCGCGCGCCGCCGGTGAACTTGCGGTCGAAGAAGGCCTTGCTGGAGAAGCGCCGGCAGCCGGCTTCGCGAATCTCGGCCAATAGCTCGCCGAATACGCCCTGGCCGGATTCAGTGCTCATCAGATAATGCACCAGTGACCAGGCCAGCGCGTAGTTCAGATCGCGTCGATCTGGCTGGCGGAACTGGTTGGCGTTGGCATCGAGCATGGCCATTGCCGCGTCTACGCGAGCGACCCGCAGCATGGTCTGCAGCAGCTGCCGGTGGTCGCGGTTGACCCCCACGGTCCCGCTGGAGCCGCTCACTCGCAGATTCTCCAGATACTCGGCCAGGCCCTCATTGAGCCAGATCGGCGGTGCGCCGACGAACTCGTGCAGCAGCGCATGGACGCTCTCATGGCGAAGGGTGGCAAAGGTGCCCTCGTCGTCGGGTTGGCGCCAGATTTCCATCCGCTGTTCCAGCGGCATGTACACGCCCGCTGCGCCGCTCAGGCCCAGGCCCTTGCCCACATCGTCGAGCCGACTGACAAAGCTCAGGTTCAGGGTGAAATCGCTGGCTACCGGGACGCCCAGTTCCTGCCGCAGGATCGCCACGATCCGGTAGATATCCGCAGTCGCGCGGTCGCGCAGCTGGGACGGCACCGGACTGCCATCGCCGGCGCCTACGGTGAGCTTGAACTGCGCCCGGTTGCCGTCGCTGACTGCCACTCGCTGGGCATTGACCCCGGCGGGCGGCGAGCGCCCGAACTGCAGCGAACCGCTGGCGTCGCGCCACTTGTACATCGGCGCGCGTTCGATCGGATCCTCTTCGGCCGAGCGCAGGCGGCAGTTGGGCTCCAGCGCCAGCTCCGAACGCCAGCCCGGTGGTGGGCGCGGAATTACGCGCATCGGCGCTGCGCTGGGGTCGCTCGCTGACGGCGAGTCGGGGTGGGCGGGCTCGCTGGCGCCGCTGAAGCTTTCGGGCGCCTGCGTAACGGTGCCGTAGGCACGCTCCATGGCCGCGATGCGTTCGTTCTCGGCCTGCACCCTGGCCAGATTCTCGTTCGCCTTGAGCCGCAGGTAGCCGACCCCCGCGGCCATGACGATGGTCATCATCAGCAGCATGCCCCAGCGGACGCGCTGGCCGCTCGGGACTTCCCGCGGCGCGGCGGATTTCCTCCGCCCGCGCTTGCGGCGCACTTCGGCAAGAGCCGCCTGCGCCTTGGGGCTGAGCACCGGGCGCGGGGTCGGGTCCTGGGGGCTTTCGCTACTCATGACTGCTCATCCCGGACAAGGTTCTGGCCCGGTCATTGGGGAGATTGGTGTGCTTTCCCATCGCTCTAGATTGACCACTGTTGACCTGCCGCGCAAGAAAAAGGGCGACCGCAGGGTCGCCCTTTTTCTGTACATCGAGGGATCGCAATTACCAGATGGCGATGCGGTCATCTCCGCTGCGCACCATCGCATCGCTGTCTTCGCAGCCGAAGGCAGCGACGAAGGTGGGCATGTTCTGTGGCGCGGCGATCGCGCGGAAGCGCGCCGGCGCGTGCGGGTCAGTGACCAGGCGCACACCCAGTTCCTTCTCGGTGTAGTTGCGCCGCCACACCGCTGCCCAGTTGAAGAAGAAGCGCTGGTCCTGGGTGAAGCCGTCGATCATCGGGTCCTTGTAGTCCGCGCCCTGAGCCCGCTTGAGCGCGTCGTAGGCGACAGTCAGACCACCCAGGTCGGCGATGTTCTCGCCCAGGGTGAGGTTGCCGTTGACGAACTTGCCGGGCAGCGCCTCGAAGCCGTTGAACTGATCCACCAGCTGCTCGGTCTTGGCCTTGAAGCCTTCGGCATCGCTGGGCTGCCACCAGTTGGAAAAGCTGCCCTGCGCGTCGAAGCGGCTGCCTTGATCGTCATAGCCGTGCAGCATCTCGTGGCCAATGACCGCGCCGATGCCGCCATAGTTGCGCGCATCATCCGCTTCAGCGTCAAAAAACGGCGGCTGCAGAATCGCCGCCGGGAAGGTGATCTCGTTCTGCAGCGGGTTGTAGGAGGCATTGATGGTCTGCGGAGTCATCCCCCACTCGCTCTTGTCCTTGGGCTTGCCCACCTTGGCCATCTGGAAGCGGTGATTGAAGGCTTCGGCGGCAAAGAAGTTGCCGACGTAGCTGTCGCGGCTGGTGCTCAGGCCCGACCAGTCACGCCACTTGTCGGGGTAGCCGATCTTCGGGGTGAAGCTTGCCCACTTGGCGAGCGCCTTCTCCTTGGTCTCCGGGCTCATCCAGGCCAGGTTCTCCAGTCGCACCTTCAGCGCAGCCGACAGATTGGCGACCAGCTTCTCCATCGCGGCCTTGGACTCCGGCGGGAAGGCGACCTCGACGTAGAGCTCGCCCAGTGCTTCACCGACCGAACCATTGACCACGTCCAGCACCCGCTTCCAGCGCGCCTGCTGCTCCTTCTGACCGCGCAGCGCCTGACCGTAGAAGGCGAAGTTCTGATCGGCATAAGCGTTGCTCAAGTACGGCGAGGCGCCGTCGATGGTGTGGAAACGCAGATAAGCCTTCCAGTCGTCCATCGAGACGCTGCCGTAGAGCTCGTTGAGCTTGGCGAAGAAGTCGGGATTGGAGAGCGAGAACTGGGCCGGCGCCTCAACCCCGTTGGCGGCAAAGAATTCGCCCCAGGAAAAGGCCGGGGTGATCGCGTCGGCGTCGCTGACGCTGACCGGGTTGTAGTACTTGGAGATGTCACGGGACATCTCTTCGCTCGAGTAGGAGGCCTCGGCCAGGGTGCTTTCCAGGGCCATGATCGCTTCGGCCTGAGCCCCTGCCTGCGCTTGATCCGCGCCGGCGATGGTCAGCAGCTTGGCGATGTGGGCCTGATAGGCCTCACGCGCCTCGGCGTGCTCATCCCCGCTGTAGTAGCCCTTGTCGGGCAGACCCAGGCCGCCCTGCAGCACGTACAGGATCACCTTCGTCGAATCCTGGAAGTCCGATTCCGGGCCAAAGCCGAACACCATTCCGCGGCCTTCGCCGTGACTCTTGCGCAGATAGGCCACCAGCTGCTCGGGGGAGCTGAGCGCGTCGATCTCGTCCAGCATCGGCTGGATCGGGCTCAGGCCTGCGGCCTCAATCGCCGCCTCGTCCATCCCGGTGGCCCAGAAATCGCCGACCAGCTTGAGGGTGCCGCTCGCGTCGGGGTTGCCGGCCGCGGCTTCCACGATCTGCTTCTGCACCGATAGCGAGCGCTCTCGGAGCACTTCGAAGCTGCCCCAGGTGGTGCGGTCGCCCGGAATCGGGTTGCTGTCCAGCCAGCGCTGATTGACGTACTGATTGAAGTCGGTGCACGCCGACGCGGCAGGATCCAAGTCGCTGGCGGCGAACTGCATGTACGGCGGCAGGCTGGACTCGTCGATCTGCAGCTTGGCGGGCGCCGGGGCGCTCTGTGCGGCTGGTTCGCTGGCCTGTGGGGCCGGGGTCGGCTCGTCGCTGCAGGCCACCAGCGCCAGGCCAGCAGCCAGCGCCAAACTCAAGGGTTTGAGGGAAAATCGGTCCAAGGTCAGGTTCCTTTCGGCTAGGCGTCCACGGGCAGCGGACTTTTTGAGGGCGCACACAATACTCGCCTTGGGCGCAAATAACAGGGTCGGAGGTCATGGTCGGCGTCGCAGCGGCGACGCCGGATCAGGCCGGGCGGTTGACCGACCGAGGGTCGCTGGAGAGTCCGCGCGCGACCGGACAGCGGCCGCGTGCGCCGCAGCCGGCGCAGGCGCCGCTGGGAACTCTGGCGGCTCGTTCGATCGCCGATGGAATGCCGGCTGGTCGCTCGCACAGTCCCAGCTTGCGCAAGGCTGCCAACCTGAGGCCGGCAGGGGCGATCTGCCAGAGGCTGTAGAGCGCGGCGACGACGACGATCAGGACTACGCTCAGCTGTTCGATCATCAGCCGGCTCCCAGCGCTGCGGCGACCTGGTAGGTCAGCATCGCCGCCAGCCAGGCCAGCGCGAACAGGTAGCCGGCCGCGAGCAGCGGATAGCGCCAGGTCTGGGTTTCGCGCTTGATCACCGCCAGCGTCGACAGGCACTGCGGCGCGAACACATACCAGACCATCAGCGCCAGCGCGGTAGCCAGCGACCACTGCTGGGCCACCAGCGGACCCAGCTGGTCGGCCACTTCGTCACCACTGCCGGCGACCGCGTAGACCGTCCCCAGGGCGCCCACCGCCACTTCGCGTGCGGCCATGCCCGGCACCAGCGCCACGCAGATCTCCCAGCTGAAGCCGAGCGGGGCGAACAGCGGTTGAATCAGATGGCCGATCATCCCGGCAAAGCTGTAGTCGATCGCCGGGCCCACCGCATCTGCCGGGGCCGCCGGATAGGTGGACAGCGCCCAGATCACGATCATCATCGCCAGGATGATGCCACCCACCCGACGCAGGAAGATCTTGACCCGCTCGTACAACCCCAACAGCAAGTTGCGCAGGTTGGGCATGCGCCAGGTTGGCAGCTCCATCATCAGCGGGTGGTGGGCCAGGCTGCCGCCAAAGCGCTGCATCACCCAGGCCACCGCCATTGCGCTGACAATGCCGAAAAGATACAGCGCAAACAGCACCAGCCCCTGCAGATTGAACACCCGGGCGACCGTTTGCTGCGGGATGAAGGCGCCAATCAGCAGCGCGTAGACCGGCAACCGCGCCGAGCAGGTCATCAGCGGTGCGATCAGAATGGTGGTCAGACGATCGCGCGAGTTGCTGATCACCCGGGTCGCCATGATTCCCGGAATCGCGCAGGCGAAGCTGGACAGCAGCGGAATGAAGGAGCGTCCCGACAGGCCCACCTTGCCCATGAAACGATCGAGCAGAAAGGCCGCCCGAGGCAGATAGCCGGAGTCTTCCAGCGCGAGGATGAAGGCGAACAGGATCACGATCTGNNGGCAGGAAAATCAGCACGCTGCCGACGCCGGCGATCACCCCGTCCACCAGCAGGCTGCGCAGCGGACCCTCGCTCATCGCGCCACCGACGGTTTCCCCCAGCCAAGCGACGCTGGCGTCGATTGCATCCATTGGCACCGCGGCCCAGCTGAACACTGCCTGGAACATCAGCAGCAGCACCGCCATCAGAATCGCCAGTCCGGCCACCGGATGCATGATCACCCGGTCGATCTTCTCGTCCCAGACCCGGCCCTCGGCGGAGTTGGTCTGGACCTGACTGAGGATCCGACGAACCCGCCGATGGGTCTCGGTGACCTCTTCCAGGGTTGGGGTGCGCCAGGCCGGGGCCTGCCTGGCCACCTCGGTCAGCTCGATATTGTCCAGTGCCGACATCAAGCGGTCGGCGCCGTGGCGCTGAATCCCGACCGTCGACACTACCGGTACGCCGAGCAGTTCGCTGAGCTTGTCCAGATCGACCTGGATCCCGCGGCGCTCGGCCAGATCACTCATGTTCAGCGCCAGCACCATCGGGATGCCGAGCTGGCGCACTTCCAGCACCAGGCGCAGGTTCAGCCGCAGATTGGTGGCGTCGGTGACGCAGACCAGCAGTTCCGGGCGCTCCTCTTCGCTGAGTCGGCCCAGCAATACGTCGCGGGTCACCGCCTCGTCGGCGCTGTCGGCATTGAGGCTGTAGGCGCCGGGTAAATCCAGAATCCGGTAGCTGCGCCCGGCCGGCGAGGCGACCCGGCCCTCCTTGCGCTCGACCGTGACCCCGGCGTAGTTGGCGACCTTCTGCCGGCTGCCGGTGAGCAGGTTGAACAGCGCAGTCTTGCCGCAGTTGGGATTGCCCAGCAGCGCCACCCGGCGCGGCGCATCGATCGCGGTTGCGGCACTCACTGCGCTGAGTCCAGCAGGTCCACCAGAATATGCTCGGCCTCGTGGCGGCGCAGCGCGAACATGGTGCCGCCCACCCGCACCGCCAGCGGCTCGCTGCCGCCAGGCCCTACTGCCATCACCCGAACCACCTCCTCGGGCACGAAGCCGATCTCCAGCAGGCGCAGCACCAGCTGCTCGCCGTGACCATGGCTGGGGCTGGGCAGGCGGATTTCCCGCACTCGCGCACGCTGTCCCAGGCGCAGCTGCGCCAGCGGAATCGGCGCGGCCAGGTGGGTGCTTTCCGGGGCTTCTTTGTCCAACTCAGCGGCTACAGACCACATCGATAGTCGGGTTTGAAAGAGAGATGACCATGTTACGACGACTGATAGTCAAAATGCGAATCAATCTCGTTTGGAAATGAAAAAACGACCGCGTTTGCCCGCGACCGGCACCGCAGGAGCATCCGGCGACTTTTCAGGATCTCAAGCGAAGCAGACCGCCGCCACCGGCGGCAGCTGTCCGCTCAGATGCTCCCAGCGATCGCCTTCATCGGCGCTGAACCACAGATTGCCGGTGGTGCTGGCGAAGGCCAGCTGGCGACCGCTGGGATCGATCGCCAGCCCGTGACGGTAGACCAGATCGAAACTATCGCCATGCGGCAGCCCGGCGCGCAGCTGCTCGAAGCTGGCGCCACCGTCGCCGGTACGGGTCACGCAGAGCCTTGCGGCCACCGGCACCCGGCACTCGTCCTTGACCGCTGGAATGAACCAGGCGCGCTGCGGATCCTGCGGATGGACCGCCACCGCGAAGCCAAAGGAAG
>JAGRJL010000041.1:0-8244 GCA_020442775.1 Lysobacterales bacterium
GACCTTGGACGCGCGCTTTGGCCAGGAGATCCACAGCGCGCGGTCGGGGAAAATCGCCCTGCCCAGCGGATCCAGCGCCTCGGCCAGCGCGGCGCGCTCGGTGCCAAACCAGTGAATCACCGCTGCGTCGGCGCTGGCCTGTGCGATAGCGATGGTCCGGTGCCCGGCACCTTCGGGCATCGGCGCCAGCCACTGCGTGTAGTCCTTGGGGGCGTTGATGCTGGCGATAACAGTGCCCGCCTTGACCCCGAGCTTTTTGGCTAGCGGCGTTCCCGAGTAGCCCGGCATCTTGCTAGTCCTCAAGCTCGATTGCGCGGATCGTCAGCCACTGCCCTTCCATCTCTTCATGCAGGCCAATCAGATAGTGGAATTCCACCCGGATACCCTCGCGGGCGCCGGCAACTTCCAATGATCGCAGGATCACTTCGGCCCGCGAAACGATGTTCCCGTCGCCGAGCGAGTATTCGCGCAGATTCGGCGCACAGGCCAGACTTTCCTCAATCGCTGGATGGACGAAGGCCCGGGCGATCCTGCTCAGCAGCTGATCGCAGAGCTGGGTCAGCTTCGGCTGGTCGGCTGCACGAGTGCAGTACTTCGACATCCTCCCCCAATCGGTACCCACAGTGAGCTGCACCGGCTGGTCGACGGTTGCGGTGTTGACGAATTCAGCCAGTGCCTCGCAAACCGGGCTGGCCGCTGCGCTCATGCTCGAAAACGCAGCGATGGCGAGAACCGGTGTGCCTCGCCGGCGACGCTCAGCCACCCTTAGTTGACCCGACCAGCCCCCAGCAGACGCGAGGGCAGCAGCCTGATCCGTTCCAGGAAGGAGGCGTTGAGCCACGAGGGAGTGATCCGCGGGGCGACCAGGAAGCGGCGCGCGGCCAGCGGATTCTGCTTGAGCTGCCAGTAGCGACCTACGGCTGCCTCGACACTCAGGCGACAGGAGCCGATTCGTACCGGCTTGAGTAGCATTCGATAGACCTGACCTTCGTTGATCAGGTCGATCGCCAGCTGCGCATTGGCGCGATCTGTGATCACCACCGTGGCGATGTGCGGGTGGTATTGCTTGAGCGACTTGATCATCTCGGTCAGATCGCCGCGCTGGCTTTCGGTCTCCGAGATCACTACCCCGGTTTCGTGTTGCTCCAGCACCTGCAGCGCGCGTTCGGTGGTAGCGGCGAAACGTACCTGATAGTGCGGGGAGAGAATCTCGCGCAGGCGCTTCTGGGTCTCCGGGTCGTCCTCGATCACCAGAATGCCGACCCGCTTGCGTGCCTCGTCCTGTTCGCGCTCGTTGATCGGCTCGGCGTCGACCACCGGTGCCTCGCGCGCGATTTTCGCCGCCAGATCGACCAGCGCGGTGAGCTCGCGATTGTCCCAGGGCTTGCTCACGTAGCGGAAGACTTCGCCCTCGTTGACCGAGCCGAGGATTGCCTGCAGGTCCGAGTAGCCGGTGAGCAATATGCGCATGGCTCGCGGCTGCACCGCGCGAATCTCGCGCAGCACCTCCACCCCCATCATCACCGGCATCCGCTGATCGCAGATGATCACGTCCACGTCCGCGCTCTTGGCGGTGGCGATGGCTTCCTGCGGATCGCTGGTGGTGTAGACCTCGTGATGGCGAAAAAGCGCCTTGAGCGCCCGCAAGATTCGCGCTTCATCGTCGATGCACAGGATTTTGATCGGTCTGGCGCTCACGGTCTCGACTAGCTCGTTTTCCTGCCTACGCTTGAGGGCTAATTGCTCTTTCTCAATGCTGCATGATCTACCGGTAGGCTAACAGTGAAGGTCGTCCCACTCCCCGCCTCGGTTTTGACATTGATGTTGCCGTTGTGGGCGTGAACGATCTTGTGAACGATGGAAAGGCCCAGTCCGGTGCCTTCGCCAACCGGCTTGGTGGTGAAGAAGGGATCGAAGATCTTGGGCATCACGTCATCGGGAATGCCCGGTCCGTTGTCCTCGACTTCCAGTTCGACAAAATCGCCGTTGCGGCGGCAGCGCAGCGTCAGTTGACCGCCATCGCCCATCGCCTGGGAGGCGTTGTTGATCAGGTTGAGCACCACCTGATTGATCTGGCTGGGCACGCAGCGTACCGCCGGTACTTCGTCCAGCTCCTTGACCACGGTAATGCGGTCACGCAGCTGGTGCTGGGCGATGGTCAGCGCGCTGTCGATCGCCTCGTTCATCTTCATCAGGTCCATGCCGTCGCTGTCGACTCTGGCAAAGCCCTTGAGATTGCGGACCAGATTGGTCAGCTGGTCGAGTCCGTCGATGGAGTCGGTCAGCAGCTCGGTGGCGTCCTCCGGCTTGGCGCTGGCGATCGCACGCAGCGCAGCCGAAAGCTTGGCGCTGGCACCGCGCACCGCCTGCTGCGCGGTGGGGGCGCTCAAATCCGCGCGGGCGAGCTTGGCCAGATAGTCCGCTGCCACCATCAGCTTCTTGCTGTTCTGCTGCTGGTGTTCCTCGATCAGCTCGCCGACCACCTCCACGTTGCTCTTGACGAAACCCAGTGGGGTATTCATCTCGTGGGCGACGCCGGCGATCATCTGTCCCAGCGAAGCGAGCTTGGTGGTGTGGATGACCTGTGACTGGGTGCTTTGCAGCGTCTTGAATTCCTCGCCGGCGGCGGCAGCCCGCTTGCGCTCCGACTGAACGACGGTCCACAGCCAACCGGCCAGACCGATGGCGAGGCCGGCAACGACCGCCAAGATCAGCGTGGTGAGGCTTACCTCTCCTATGCCCACAGGCGCCCGACTCCTTAAGGCGGATGGTGGACCACAACTTTCGCAGACCGCCCACGCAAAAACAATGAGATGGCGGGTATTTCTTAAGCCCAGTTCACGATTTTCGCGCGATTAGACGAGTCCTTCACGGTTTCTGCCCCGGCCGGCGCCGGGTGGTCGATGGGAAACTGCGCCAGGCACGAAAATGCCGTTGGCCGATTCTTCCCCCGCTGCGCTCCCCGCTATACTGCGCCCCGCTGCCGCGGCGCAGCCCTATTGACGGTCTTTGGTATGTCTCGCTACGCGATCTATGTGGATGTGGGTTATCTCTACGCCGAAGGCGGACGGCTGCTCAGCGGCCTGCGCCAACCCCGCCATGCGGTCCATTTGGATTACGATCGCTTTGTCCCCTTTCTGAGTGATTTCGTGGGCTCCAGGCAAGCTCGGCATGAGCTGCTGCGGATCTACTGGTATGACGGTGCTCGGGGCGCGCCGACGCCGGCCCAGCTGGCGATTGGCTACCGGGATCAGATCAAGCTGCGCCTGGGATTGATCGATGCCTCTGGTCAGCAGCGCGGCGTCGATGCGCTGTTCGTGCGTGATCTGGTGATGGACGCTCATCATCGCAGCATCAGCGACGCCTGGCTGGTCACCGGCGATGATGATTTGCGCGGCGGCTCACTGGTGGCGCAGGAGTTGGGGGTGCGGGTACACCTGATTGGACTGGGTGATCGCGACAGCCACAACCAGGCCCGCTCCCTGCTGCTGGACGCAGACAGCGCGCACCTGTGGGATCGCCAGGAAGTGAGTCAGTGGATGCAGGTCAGAGCCAGCATCGACGACGCCGATCCGGACGACGAAGAGGTCGAGCCGCTGTACGCCAAGCTCCCCGCCGGCACCGATCTGGCCGAAGCGGCGCTGACCATGGCGCTGGATTTCAGCACCAGCATGGATTGCGAGGAGCTGGAAGAGATCATCGAGTCCTGGAGCGTGGCCAGACAGGGCATTCCGCCGCGCTATGACAAGCCGCTGATCTGGCGCTTTGTGCAGCAGTGGCCGGGTGAGGTGGGGCCGACCGAGAAGCGCGCGGTTCGCTCAGCGCTGATCGATGCCTGTCGCAAGCGTCTGGCCGACCTGCAGGCGGATTGATCGTGGAGCTGACCCAAATCCTGATCCTGGCGGTGGTCCAGGCGCTGACCGAGTTCCTGCCGATCTCTTCCTCGGCTCATCTGTTTCTCGCCTCCGAGCTGTGGGGCTGGGACTACCAGGGGGTGCTGTTCGATCTGGGGCTGCATCTGGGCACGCTGTTCGCCGTCGTCCTGTGGTATCGACGGGAGTGGATGGCGATGGCCGGAGGTGCGCTGGCCTGGCGTCCGGGCACGGCGCTGGATCCGCAGCAGCGCCTGCTGTGGCATCTGATTCTGGCCACCATTCCGGCAGCCATCGCCGCGCTGGCCTTGAGCCAGGCTGAGGGGGTCAGTCTGGCCCTGCGTCGGCACGAAGTGATCGCCGCCACCGAGATCGGTTTCGGCGTCGCGCTGTGGTGGGCGTGGCGCCGCGCCAGCAGCAGTCAGAACGACGAATTTGCGCTGGACTGGCGCACCGCGGTGATGATCGGCTGCGCGCAGTGTCTGGCGCTGGTGCCGGGCACCTCCCGCTCTGGCATCTGCATGACCGCCGCGCTGGTACTGGGGATGGCGCGTCCGGCCGCTGCGCGCTTTGCCTTCCTGATGGCGGTGCCGATCATCTCGCTGGGCGCGGCCCACGCCGGGCTGGAATTTGCCAAGGGCGAAGACCAGACCCCGCTGGCGGATTTCCTGATCGGGATGGTGGCTTCCGCCGGTGCCGGGCTGCTGGTGATTCCGTTGTTTCTGGGCACCCTGCAGCGAATCGGCATGACTCCCTTCCTGATCTACCGATTGGGGTTGGGCGCCCTGCTGCTGTGGCTGCTGGTGCGTCCGGTGGTCTGAGCCGGCTTCGAGTGGCCTGACCCGGGCAAGCGCCCGGACGCGCTACTGACGGTCGGCTGCCGCGATCGCCTGCAGCAGCTCGCCCAGCACCTTGTCGACATTGTCATGGTCAACCTGACAGGTGCCCGCTGCCGCGTGCCCGCCGCCGCCGTATTGCAGGCACAGGTTGCCGACATGGATCTTCGCCGACCGATTGAGAATGGACTTGCCCACCGCCAGCGCGGTGTTCTGCCGGTCCTTGCCCCACATCACGTGGATGGAAACGCTGGCCGCCGGGAACAGGGCGTAGAGAAAGAAGCGGTTGGTCGCGTAGATGGTGTTCTCTTCGCGCAGATCGAGCACCACGGTGCTGCCGTGCTGGCGCGCGCAGTTCTCGATCTGGGCCCGCGCCAGGGTCTGCTGCGCGTGATAGAGATCGGCGCGTTCCTTGACGTCCGGTAGCTGCAGGATCTCGCCGATATCGTGATCGCGGCAATAGTCGATCAGCTGCATCATCAGCTGATAGTTGGATACCCGGAACTCCCGGAAGCGACCCAGTCCGGTGCGCGCATCCATTAGATAGTTGAGCAGGGTCCAGCCCTTGGGATGGAGGATGTCGTCCAGGCTGTACTGCGCCGAGTCGGCCTGATCGACCGCCGCCATCATCTCCTCGCTGATCCGCGGAAAGGCCTTCGCCCCGCCGTAATACTCATAAACCACCCGCGCCGCGGAAGGGGCGTCGGCGCTGATCACATAGTTCTCGGGCTGACCGGAGATGCGCTTCAGCTCGCTGGCGTGGTGATCGAAGGCCAGATGACAATCCGGGACATAGGGCAGGTTGGTGGTGATGTCGTTGCTGGTGATCGGCACCTTGCCGTCCTGCATGTCCTTGGGGTGGACAAAGAGGATCTCGTCGATCAGATCTTGCTCTTTCAAAAGCACCGCGCAGACCAGCCCGTCAAAATCGCTGCGCGTGACCAGACGAAATTTCGCTGTCATGGCTTCACTCCCCCCAAAAAGCGTGAATTTCCTCACATTCTAGGCCCAGAAACAGGGCTTTTCGCCATATCTGCCCTGTAAAAACCGGTTGCGTCCATTGCTGAACGCGCATTCAGCTAGGTTAAGCACCTCTGAACGCCTGTTGCATTGGTGACTTTTGACTCTGGAACTTACCCCCCGTTCCCCCATCTAATGTCCCTGAGTCAGCCATGCTGGCTCAGGTTCACTCCTCCCCATAGTGGACCATCCCCAGGACCGTGAGCCACTCCCCAGGCCAGCGGTCCAGTAAGCCCCAGCGGCCTCGGACGTCCCCCACGTTCGGGGCCGTTTCTTTTGGGTCTGGCAAAAGATCCCTGACTGGTTGTGACCACCACGCGAGGTATCGCGTGGCATCGGCATCGCCGAGGCGCTGATTCACCTCTGGCGCCGCACTGCCAGGTGCGTCGATACGGTAGCGCTGGTGAATTATTGGCCATAAACTTATTGAGCACACGGCAAGCGATGCTCGAATGAGTCTGGAACAGCGCAAGAGGGTAGCGGTCCAGGCCCGGATGGACGGTGCCAGTTTGCGTCAGGCGGCGGCACAGAGCGGCTTGTCACAACCGACCGTGATCGCCGCCTATCGGGCCTGGCAGCGCCTCGGCTGGGCTGGTCTGGCCACCAGGCCCGGGGGCAGACCGCCAGGCTCGGGAACCCGGATTCCGGGCCAGCTCTGGCAGCGCCTGTGTGCCGAGGTTGCCACCGCACCGCCGGACGCCGGGGTGCCGCTGTGGACCCAGGAGGCGGTGGTCGCGTGGCTGAACCGGCACCATCAGGCGCCGCCGGTTGCACGCACGCTCAATCGCTATCTGCGCAAGCTGGGGCTGGTCGGGGCCGGCAACCCCGCGCGCGGCGCCCCGGCCTGGTGGAGGCTGCAGGTCCATGAGCAGATCCGGCGCCGCGGACAAGGCATCGTATTGTGGCTGGACGAAGCGCCATTGCCGGATGCGCTGCGCCGCAACGATGGCGTCCCCCGCGGCCTGCTGCGTGCCGTTGATGGACGCGGTTCGGTGGCCGCAATGACCTGGCAGCGGAGCCTGCGCGAAGCTCAGTTGATCGATTTTCTGGAGCGCCTGCAGCGCTTGCACCAGCGCCCGCTGCGGCTGATTCTGGCCCATCCGGTGTGGCTCAACGCGGGTGCGCTGAATGCCTGGATGGCGCAGGCGGCACCGGCCCTGCTGAGCTATCGGCTGCCAGAGCACGGTGGCGCCGGTCTGGCGCTGCGTCCGCGTCAGCCCAGCGCCCGCCCGGCAAAGCCGCTGGACTCGCTGAGGACCCCGTCCAGTTCCGGTTTTGGACCACTGCTAAAGGCTTTTATGGCTGAAAATAGAGAAGCGGCTGCTGGCTATGCTGGTCGCTCCCGTCAACCACCGTCGTCACCCATGTCATTCGATCACCTCGATCGGCTGGAAGCCGAGAGCATCTTCATCTTTCGCGAGGTCGTCGCCGAGGCGGAACGGCCGGTGCTGCTGTATTCGATCGGCAAGGACAGCGCGGTGCTGCTGCATCTGGCGCTCAAGGCCTTCTATCCCGCCCGCCTGCCGTTTCCGCTGCTGCATGTCGACACCACCTGGAAGTTCCAGGCGATGTACGCCCATCGCGATCAGCTGGTGCGCCGGCTGGGGCTGGAGCTGATCACCTACACCAACCCGGAAGGCCTGGCCAAGCGAATCAATCCCTTTACCCACGGGGCCAACGTGCACACCGACATCATGAAGACCCAGGCGCTCAAGCAGGCGCTGGATCTGCACCGCTTCGATGTGGCCTTTGGCGGCGCCCGCCGCGACGAGGAGAAGTCGCGGGCCAAGGAACGGGTGCTGTCCTTCCGCAACGCGCAGCACCGCTGGAACCCCAAGGACCAGCGCCCGGAGCTGTGGCGGCTCTACAACGGCCGCAAGCGTCGCGGCGAATCGCTGCGTGCCTTCCCGCTATCCAACTGGACCGAGGCCGATATCTGGCAGTACATCCAGCGCGAGGGCATCGAGCTGGTGCCGCTGTATCTGGCTGCCGAGCGCCCGGTGGTGGAGCGCGACGGCGCACTGATCATGGTCGATGATGCGCGCATGCAGCTGCGCCCCGGTGAGGTCCCGGTGATGCGCAAGGTGCGTTTCCGAACTCTGGGCTGCTATCCGCTGACCGGCGCCATCGAATCCGATGCCGACACGCTGGAGGCGGTGGTCGCCGAAACCCTGGGCGCGCGGACTTCGGAGCGTCAGGGCCGGGTGATTGATCAGGACCCCAGCGCGTCAATGGAGCGCAAGAAGCAGGAGGGCTATTTCTGATGGACAGTCAATCAGCGACTGAGATTGGGGCCGCGCAGCCGGCTGCCGATCTGCTGCGCTTCATCACCTGCGGCAGCGTCGACGACGGCAAGAGCACCCTGCTGGGTCGCTTGCTGTATGAATCCCGCCAGCTGTTCGACGACCAGATGGCGACTCTGGAAGCCGACTCCCGGCGGGTCGGCACCCAGGGCGCCGAGCTGGACTTCGCATTGCTGGTCGATGGGCTGGAGGCCGAGCGCGAACAGGGCATCA
>JAGRJL010000041.1:8250-28496 GCA_020442775.1 Lysobacterales bacterium
ACGTCGCCTACCGCTATTTCGCCACTGCAGCGCGACGCTTCATCGTCGCCGACACCCCCGGCCACGAGCAGTACACCCGCAATATGGTGACCGGCGCCTCCAGCGCCGATCTGGCGGTGCTGCTGGTGGACGCGCGCAAGGGACTGCTCACCCAAACCCGGCGGCACAGCTATCTGGTCTCGCTGCTGGGGATCCGGCAGGTGATACTGGCGGTCAACAAGATGGACCTGGTCGACTATTCGGAAACCGTTTTCGAGCAGATCGTGACCGAGTACCGGCCCTTCGCCCGCCAGCTGGGGATTGAACAGGTTCACGCGATACCGATCTCGGCCCTGCGCGGGGACAACGTCACTGCGCCCAGCGAAGCGCTGAGCTGGTTTCATGGCGCGACCCTGCTGGGACTGCTGGAAACCCTGCCGGCGGATCAGCGCAATCTGCCGGAACAGCCGCTGCGGCTACCGGTGCAGTGGGTCAACCGGCCCTCGCAGGACTTCCGCGGCTACGCCGGCACCCTGGTTTCCGGCCGGGTGCGGCCCGGTGACAGCATCCGAGTGCTGCCCTCTTCGCGTACCGCGACGGTGGCGCGCATTGTCACCGCTGACGGTGATCTGGATCTGGCCAGCGCCGGCCAGGCGGTGACCCTGACCCTGGCCGAGGAGTTGGACATCTCCCGCGGAGACCTGCTCTGCGCGGCCAACGATCCGGCTGAGGTCGCCGACCAGTTCGAGGCCACCCTGGTGTGGATGGCAGACGAGCCGATGCTGCCCAGTCGGCCCTATCTGGCCAAGATCGGCACCCGTACCGTGGGCGTGCAGGTCAGCTCCATCAAGCACCGGATCAACGTCAATACGCTGGAGCATCTGGCCGCCAAACAGCTGGAGCTCAACGACATTGCGCTGGTCAATCTGAGCTTCGATCAGGCGGTCGCCTTCGACCCCTACAGATCCAACCGCGACACCGGCGGACTGATCGTGATCGACCGTCAGAGCCAGAACACGGTGGGTGCTGGGATGCTCAATTTCGCCCTGCGCCGGGCGCACAATATCCATCGTCAGGCGCTGGACGTGGACAAGCCTTTACGCGCAGCGCTCAAGCACCAGCGCAGCTGCGTGCTGTGGTTCACCGGGCTGTCGGGCGCCGGCAAGTCGACCATTGCCAACGTGGTCGAAAAGCAGCTCGCCGCGCTGGGTCATCACACCTATTTGCTGGACGGCGACAACGTGCGCCACGGGCTCAATCGGGATCTGGGCTTCACCGACGCCGATCGGGTCGAGAACATCCGCCGGATCGGCGAAGTGGCCAAGCTGATGGTGGATGCCGGGCTGATCGTGCTGACCGCCTTCATCTCGCCCTTCCGCGCCGAGCGGGCGATGGCCAGAGCCCTGGTGGAGGCAGACGAATTCATCGAAATCCACATCGACACCCCGCTCAAGCTTGCCGAGGAGCGCGATCCCAAGGGTCTCTATCGCAAGGCCAGGCGCGGCGAGCTGCGCAACTTCACCGGGATTGATTCGCCCTACGAAGCACCGGAATCACCGGAAATCCGGATCGACACCACCGAGATGGATGCGGCCCAGGCCGCCGAGCGGATCGTGGCCGAGCTGCGTGAGCGTGGCTGCCTGAGTCCCTGATTCGCTGACCGGGGTGTGCCGGTCGCTCAGCGCTGGCACTGTGGGCAGTAGAAGCTGGCGCGCTGGCCCAGCACCACTCGCCGAATCGGCGTAGCGCAGCGCCTGCAGGCCGCGCCAGCGCGGTCATAGACGTTCAGCGATTGGGCGAAATAGCCGGGTGTGCCCTGCGGGCGCAGAAAATCTCGCAGGGTGGTACCGCCCTGATCGATCGCCTCGCCAAGCACCGTGCGGACCACCTCTGCCAGCCTCTGATAGCGCGCCAGCGCCACCCGACCAGCCGCCCGGCGCGGATCGATCCCGGCGCGGAACAGGGCTTCCGAGGCGTAGATGTTGCCGACGCCGACCACGATCGCCGGGTCCATCAGAAAATTCTTCACCGCGCTTTGGCGGCCGCGAGATAGCCGCCACAGACGGTTCGCGTCGAAGTCCTCGCTGAACGGCTCGGGCCCCAGTCTGCTTAGCAGCGGGTGAGTCTCGCCGGCTGGCTGCCACAACCAGCAGCCGAAGCGGCGCGGATCGTTGTAGCGCAGCAGCAGTCCGGTCTCGAGGTGCAGCTGCAGGTGGTCGTGGGTGCGTCGCGGGTCGGTCTGGGCGTCAAAGCGTAGCGAGCCGGACATCCCCAGATGGACCAGCGCCGACCCACCATCGACGTCGATCAGCAGATATTTCGAACGTCGGCGAATGGCAGACACCCGCTGCCCAACCAGGCGTTCGACCAGTTCCGCAGGCACCGGCCAGCGCAGGCGCGCCTCGCGCACGTCGAAGGCCGCTATTCGCGCACCCACCAGATGCGGCTCCAGGCCGCGGCGGGTGGTTTCGACTTCGGGAAGCTCTGGCATGGACGCGATGGCAGCACTGGCGGGGGGCTGATCATGCGGTCGATCGGCAACCGACTCAAGCGAGTTCGACTTCGCCGGAGCGCCTGGTGCAATCGCGCTAGGTCGACTGGCAACGCCGGTTCGTCTCTCCTATGCTGAGCGGGTCCGCAAGCACCGGGTATCGTCATGCGCCTCCTGCCGCTCAGTCTGTTGATCTTTGCTGCCGCCGCGCAGGCGCAGCAGGATGCGCCACCGCCGCCGCCGCTGGATACCAGCACGATCGACGCGACCGCGGACGCGGCAACGCCAGCCCCGCCCAGGCCACCCGCCAGCGCGCTGGATGATTTGCCGCCGAAGGAGCAGGGACCTGATGCCGTGGTGCCCGAGGTCAGCATTCGTCCGGGCAAGGACGGTGGCCGAATCGAGGAGTACCGCGAGAACGGCCGTCTGCTGTACGTGCGGGTGGTGCCCGAACGCGGGATTCCCTATGTGCTGATCGACGCCGACAACGACGGCGAGGTCGATCGCGCGCCGCAGATGAGCAATGAAGTGCTGCCGGTCTTCTACGACATCAATCTGCCCAAGCGCGACCGCGACGATCAGGACGAATGAGTGCGACTGCGGGCGAACGATCGTCCGGTACGCTCAGCCGCGATCTGCGCGAGCTGGCTGAATTTGTCGAATCGGGCATCGACTGGATCGGTCGAGCGCTGCTGATCGCGGCGGCGCTGGTGGTGGTCGGCGAGTTTGCTGCGGTGGCCTTGCGCTACGGCTGGTCCTATTCGCGGCCCTGGCTGCAGGAGGCGGTGCTGGCGGCCAATGCCGCGCTGTTCCTGCTTGGCGCGGCCTACACCCTGCGCCACGACGAACATGTACGGGTCGACCTGTGGTCGAAGCGACGATCGGAGCGGGCTCAGGCGTGGAGTGAGATCGCCGGATTCACGTTGTTCCTGCTGCCCTTCTGCGTGCTGATCATCTGGGTCAGCTGGCCCTATTTCTGGCGCAGCTGGGAGATGGGCGAGGGATCCAACCAGCCTGGCGGACTGCCCGCCCTGTACGCGATCAAGGCACTGATTCCGCTCGGGGGTGGGCTGCTGATCGTGGCCGGCGTGGGCCGTTGCCTGCGTGCGCTGGCGCGCCTGGCCGAGCCCGAGACTGCGCAATGACCCTCGCCGATTTCCTCGCGCTGGGGCTGTTCGCCGGTCTGCTGGCGGCGCTGACGCTGGGTTATCCGGTGGCGCTGACGCTGGGCGGGGTGGCGCTGATCTTCGCCGGTATCGGCAGCCTGCTGGGCGCCTTCGATCCGGCCTTTCTGGCCGCCCTGCCCAATCGCATCTTCGGCATCGTCAGTAACGAAACCCTGCTGGCGGTGCCGCTGTTTGTGTTCATGGGGGTGATGCTGGAGCGCTCGCGGCTGGCCGAACGGCTGTTGACCACCATGGCGGCGCTGTTTGGCGGCCTGCGTGGCGGTCTGGCGCTGAGCGTGCTCGCGGTGGGCGCGGTGCTGGCCGCCAGTACCGGCATCGTCGGCGCCACCGTGGTCACCATGGGGCTGATTTCACTGCCCACCATGTTGCGGCTGGGTTATGACGCGCGGCTGGCCTCCGGGGTGATCGCCGCCTCCGGAACCCTGGGCCAGATCATTCCGCCTTCGCTGGCTCTGGTGCTGTTGGGCGATGTGCTGTCCAACGCCTACCAGCAGGCCCAGCTCAAGCAGGGCGTGTATTCGCCAGAAACGGTGTCGGTCGGCGATCTTTTCGTCGGCGCGCTGGTGCCCGGCTTGCTGCTGGTCTTGTGTTACGCCCTCTATGTGATCTGGATCGCCTGGCGCAACCCGCAGCGGGCACCGGCGCTACCGGCAGCGGAGCGACCCTCGATCGCGCCGAAGGCGCTGGTCTCGGTGCTGCTGCCGCCGCTGCTGCTGATCATGGCGGTGCTGGGATCGATACTGGCCGGTATCGCGACCCCAACCGAGGCCGCGGCGGTCGGTGCGGTCGGCGCCAGTGTGCTGGCGGCGGCCAGCGGCCAGCTGGATCTGAAACGGCTGCGGGAAACCTTAGACAGCACGGTCAAGGTCAGCTCGATGGTCTATCTGATCCTGATCGGCGCGGCGCTGTTCTCGCTGGTGTTTCGCGGCTTCGGCGGCGACACCCGGGTAGCAGAGCTGCTGCACAACCTTCCGGGTGGCCTGCTGGGCGCGCTGATCCTGGTCAATCTGTGCATGTTCCTGCTGGGCTTCGTGATCGATTTTATTGAGATCACCTTTGTGGTGGTGCCGATCGTGGCGCCGGCGCTGCTGATGCTGGGGGTGGACCCGGTGTGGCTGGGCGTGCTGTTTGCGATCAATCTGCAAACCTCCTTCCTGACCCCGCCGTTCGGATTCGCGCTGTTCTATCTGCGCGGGGTCGCGCCGCCGGAGCTGCG
The DNA here is from genome assembly GCA_020442775.1 of Lysobacterales bacterium. Lineage (GTDB taxonomy): Bacteria > Pseudomonadota > Gammaproteobacteria > Xanthomonadales > SZUA-5 > SZUA-5. The sequence goes on from JAGRJL010000041.1 coordinate 13,124, forward strand.
CACCGCCGATCTGTATCGCGGCGCGGTGCCTTTTGTGGTGATTCAGCTGCTGATGTTGACCGCGCTGGTGGTGTTTCCGCAGCTGGTTTGGGTGCCCTAACCAGTAGCCAGTGCCAGTACCAGTAGCCAGGAAAGACTCGCTGCGCTGCAAAACACGGTCCATGTAAGGCACGGCTTTCGGGTAGGCTTTCAGGCCTGCATTCGCCGGGGGCTGCAATGATCGAATTTGCCATTCATCTGGGCGTGAGCGCGCTGCTGCTGATGCTGGTTGCCAGCGTGGTTGATGGGATCAAGGTCAGCGGCGGTCTGAGCGCACTGCTGGCGGCACTGGTGCTGGGACTGGTCAACGCGCTGGTCAAGCCGCTGGTGGTATTGCTCACCCTTCCGGTGACCATCCTCACCCTCGGCCTGTTTCTGTTTGTGATCAACGCGCTGATGCTGATGCTCACTTCCGCGCTGGTGCCTGGATTCAAGGTGCGCGGATTCACCGCGGCGCTGATCGGCGGGCTGCTGCTCAGCATTCTCAACTTGCTGGTGGCCTGGGCATTCGGGATCGGCTAGGTGGACCAAGTCGCACAGCGGCAGCCAGGGACCACCGTCCCGGTCACAGCGGCGCGGCCAGCGGTGCACGCTGCGCTTAGGCTTGTCGCCCCGGACTCACTGGAGGCGTCATGAGCAGCTATTGTGAAGCGGCCATCGGCCATCCCTTCCATCAGCCCTACCACGACACCGAGTACGGCTTCCCCCAGCGTGACGACGCGGTGCTGTTCGAACGGCTGCTGCTGGAGATCAATCAGGCCGGATTGTCCTGGTTGACGGTGCTCAAGAAGCGGCCGGCCTTCGCGCAGGCCTATGCACAGTTCGACCTCGACCGGGTCGCCGCATTCGGGGAAACGGATCGGCAGCGGTTGCTGGCCGATCCGGGGATCATCCGCAACCGGCTGAAGGTCGACGCAGCCATTCACAATGCCGGCGTGCTGATCGACCTCCGCCAGAGCCACGGCAGCTTCGCCGCCTGGCTGGACGCCCATCACCCCTTGGACAAGAGCCAGTGGGTGAAGCTGTTCAAGCGCCACTTCCGCTTTACCGGCGGGGAAATCGTGGGCGAGTTTTTAATGAGTCTGGGCTACCTGCCCGGCGCTCATCACCCTGGCTGCCCCACCTATGAGCGCATTCTGGCGCTGGATCCACCCTGGTCCAAGTATCAATAGATGCGCCGATAGGTATCGATCTGATGCGAAACTGCCGGCTTTTGAGCTGATCACCGCGTTCCGAACGCTGGACAGGGAGTTGACCATTGTCCACACTAGGACAGATCTTTCACCGGCTGGCCATTTGACCGCAGCATCGCACCGACGCCTCAAGGGTGGTTAATCCGCCCCGTCTGCAGTTGCCCGGGAAGCGCCAGTTTCACTCCGGTTTCGCGCCGGAGGGCAGTGATGATTCGCTGTGGGAGGCGAAATGGCTGGCATCGTGGTCCTGCATGGACCCAACCTCAATCTACTGGGACGACGGGAGCCGGAGGTCTACGGACGCGCCACGCTGGCCGAGATCGACGCGCAGCTGGCAGAGCTGGCGGCCGCCCGCGGGCACCAGCTCAGCTGTCTGCAGTCCAACGCCGAACACGTACTGATCGATCGGGTGCACGCGGCGCGCGATGACGGCAGCGCCGCCATCCTGATCAATCCTGGGGCCTTCACCCACACTTCCATCGCCCTGCGCGACGCCCTGGCTGCAGTCGCGCTGCCATTCGTCGAGGTTCATCTTTCCAACGTGTATGCGCGAGAGCCCTTTCGTCGCCACTCCTATCTTTCGGATCTGGCAATCGGGGTGATTTGCGGCTTTGGTCCCGACAGCTATCGCTGGGGCCTGGAGGCCTTGTGCGCACGTCTGGCGTTGAACCCGGGCACTCGTTGAACATTCAAGGAAACCCGTTCGTGGACATTCGCAAAATCAAGAAGCTGATCGATCTGCTGGAGGAATCCAATCTGGCGGAACTGGAGATCAAGGAGGGCGAGGAGAGCGTACGCCTGTCGCGGATCCCTTCCGGGATCCAGGTCGGACAGTTCAGCCAGCCCGCGCCGATGGTGGCGCCTGCAGCGATGGCCATGCCGGTGGCCGATGCCGCGCCTGCGGCCGCAGCGGAAAGCCCCAGCGCGGCCAAGGAAATCGACGGTCACGTAGTGCGCTCGCCGATGGTCGGTACCTTCTATGCCGCGCCGGCGCCCGGATCACCGCCCTTCGTCAAGCTGGGTCAGACGGTCAAGGTCGGTGACACCCTGGGCACCATCGAAGCGATGAAGATGTTCAACCCCATCGAGGCCGACAAGGCCGGCACGATCAAGCAGATCCTGGTCGAGAACGGGCAGCCGGTGGAGTTCGACGAGCCCCTCGTGGTGATCGGATAAGTTGGCCATGATCGAGAAGATCGTCATCGCCAACCGCGGCGAAATCGCCCTGCGGGTGCTGCGCGCCTGTCAGGCGCTGGGGATCCGCACGGTGGCGGTGCATTCCACCGTCGACCGCAACCTCAAACACGTGGCCATGGCCGATGAGAGCGTCTGCATCGGTCCCGCCGCCGCCGCGCACAGCTATCTCAACGTGCCGGCGATCATCGCTGCCGCCGAGGTCACCGACGCCCAGGCAATCCATCCCGGCTACGGCTTCCTCGCCGAGAACGCCGATTTCGCCGAGCGGGTGGAGCGCTCCGGCTTCATTTTCATCGGCCCCAAGGCCGACACCATTCGGCTGATGGGCGACAAGGTGAGCGCGATCAAGGCGATGCGCGAGGCCGGCGTGCCCTGCGTGCCCGGTTCTGGCGACCCGCTGGGTGATGATCCGGAGGAAAACGCCGCGATCGCGCGCAAGATCGGCTACCCGGTGATCATCAAGGCCGCCGGTGGCGGCGGCGGCAAGGGCATGCGGGTGGTGCACACCGAGATGGCCCTGCACAACGGCGTCACCATGACCCGCAGCGAGGCACTGGCCGCCTTCGGCAATGGCGCGGTCTACCTGGAGAAGTATCTGGAAACGCCCAGGCACGTGGAGATCCAGGTGCTCGCCGACAATCATGGCAACGCGATCCATCTGGGTGAGCGCGACTGCTCGATGCAGCGGCGCCACCAGAAGGTGGTGGAGGAAGCCCCCGCCCCCGGAATCAGCGTCGAGCAGCGTGAACGGATCGGCGCGGTCTGCGTGGAGGCCTGCAAGCGGATCGGCTATCGCGGCGCGGGCACCTTCGAATTCCTCTACGAGCGCGGCGAGTTCTACTTCATCGAGATGAACACCCGGATCCAGGTCGAACACCCGGTGACCGAGCTGATCACCGGCATCGATCTGGTGACCGAACAGATCCGCGTCGCCAACGGCCTGCCGCTGCGGATCAAGCAGGAAGACGTGCGCTTCAACGGCCACGCAATCGAGTGCCGGATCAACGCCGAGGATTCCGACACCTTCATGCCCTCACCGGGCATGGTGCATCGTTTCCACGCGCCGGGAGGCCCTGGGATCCGGGTCGATACGCACCTCTACGACGGCTACAAGATCCCGCCCAACTACGACGCGATGGTTGCCAAGGTCATCGCCCACGGCCCTGACCGTGCCACCGCCATCGCGCGGATGCGGGTGGCCCTGTCCGAGCTGGTGGTCGAAGGGGTGAAGACCAACACCGCGCTGCAGCAGCGCAATATGGTCGACCAGATGTTCGGCGTCGGCGGCGCCAATATTCACTATCTGGAGCGGCGTCTGGCGCAGGAACGGGACAATGCGAAGGGCAAGTAGCCGTCGTCCGGGCCCAGCGCAAAGGGCCCAGGGCCCAGGTGCAAAGCCTGGCGCTCTCTGGGCCCGGGGCCCTCTTCCCTAGGCCCTCCGCCACTAGTGTCCTGGATCGAACTCCATCTCCACGTGCCCAGTGTCGAGGCCGAGGCCACCGAGTCTGCGCTGGAGGCGGTGGGTGCGCTGAGCGTCACTCTGCTGGATGCCTACGACGATCCGGTGCTGGAGCCTGCGCCCGGAACGCGGCCGCTGTGGCCGCACGTGATCGCGGTGGGTTTGTTCGAGGAGGATGTCGAGCCGCTGGATCTGCTGGTGGCGCTGGAACCGCAGCTGTCGGCCGCCGCCTTCGCCAGCGCCCGTTTCGCCAGGCTGGACGACCGCGACTGGACCCGGGCCTGGATGGATGGCTATCAGGCCATGCCCTTCGGGCGCCGACTCTGGGTCGTGCCCAGCGGTCATCCGGATCCGCCAGCCGCCGACGCGGTGATCCTGCGGCTGGATCCGGGTCTGGCATTCGGCACCGGCACCCATCCCACTACCGCGCTTTGCCTTGAGTGGCTGGATGGCCTCGAATGGCAGGGAGAAAGCCTGATCGACTTCGGCGCCGGCAGCGGAATCCTGGCGATCGCCGGGCTGCGCCTGGGCGCTGCTCGCGCAATCGCCATCGATAACGATCCGCAGGCGCTGGTGGCCTGCGCCGCCAACGCCGAGCGCAACCGTGTCGGCGAGCGGCTGCAGATACTCGATGCCGCACAGGCCGTCCCGACGGCAGATCGTCTGGTGGCCAATATCCTGCTCAAGCCGCTGCTCGCGCTGGCGCCGCAGCTGGCGGGCAGCGTGGCCAACGGCGGCGCCGCCGCTTTCTCCGGTCTGCTGGCCGAACAGGCGGACGAATTTCTGGCCCGCTATCGCCCCTGGTTTGATGATCTGAAGGTCACTCAGCGCGGCGACTGGATCCGCATAGACGGAAGGCGCAGCGACCGACCCGGTCATTGATTGTTCAAGATCAGTCACTTGACCGCGCGGGGGCGACAATGCTGAAGTTAGGGACGAGGGGGCGTTACCGAATCATGACGTGACGGTTGCGTGGTTTCGGTCGCCGGTTGCCGACAAAAGCGGGCGGAATATGCCAGCGAACGGGAGCCACGCGTGGGTAACGAAAGACGACATCAGACGCAAAGGCCCGGCCGATTACTGGAGGCCAAGCTCAACACCGAGCAGCTGGCTACGCTGCACAGTCTGGAGACCTTCGGCTGGGAGCTGAAGTTCGTCCGCATGCCGCTGTTCCAGGACGCGGTGCCGGTGGTCTTCGACGGCAGCCGGGAAAAGTTCGCCATCCTCAATCCTGACGGGACGCTGGACGAGAATTCGGACATCGTCATTCGCGACTGATCTTCGGCCGTCCGCGCAGCACAATCCACCCGGCTGCCAAAAGTGGCCGTCGTCGGGTTTTCGGCTGCATGCTGCCGCAGCTTCGCAGCGGCCTCAGGGCTCAACCTTGGCAACTGGTGTGGCTGGCTCCGGGCACACCGCTTCCACTCGCCGTACCGGCTTTTGACCCAGCCCCGGGAGCCGATCAGACAAGCGATTGATCTTGCCATCGGCGCGCCAGTCATAGATCACCGTGAATGCCAGCACGCGCGGCACATATTCGCGTGTTTCCTTGTACGGGATGGTCTCGATCCACAGATCAATCGGCATGTCCGCAGCGACCGGCCAGCGGTCGACCGCGCCAGGACCGGCGTTGTAGGCGGCGGTTGCCAGAATCGGCTGGCCACCGTAGCGCGCCGAGAGTTCCTGCAGATAGGCACTGCCAAGCGCGATATTGGTGTCGGGATCGTTCAGGCGATTGCTGCCGCTGAGGCCGTGGCGGCTGGCGACACCCCGGGCGGTGCCTGGCAGCAGCTGCATCAGCCCGTGCGCATTGGCTGACGAACGTGCCTCGGGATTCCACACGCTTTCGGCCCGGATCAGGCCGCGCACCCACGAGGGCGCCAACCCATTCTTGACCGCCTGCTGGCGGGTGGTGTCCATGTGCGCCAACGGAAATCGGGCGCTGTAGTAACTGCGCGCGACATCGCCATTGAGCGCCCATACCGCGGCGTCATACCAGTCGGCCTCAGCGGCCAGCAATCCCGCCGCATGGCGCAGCGGCTGGGGCCACTGCTGCAGGCCGTGCCACCACTCGCTGAAGGCACGGGAGCGCTCGCCAAAGCGCCACCAGGCCAGAGCCCTTGCCACGGTGGGATCCTGGCTGGCCTGGGCACGGGCGGTCTGATCCAGCTGCGGGGTGCGATCGCACAGGGCATAGGGTGCCTCGATCTGATCGGCGGCCAGAAAGCCGTGGAAGTTGCCGTCCTTGGCCGCCGCCTCAAACCAGCGCTTGGCCTGCGCCGGCTGGGCGTTGACTTGCGCCAGTCGGCCGCCAACATAGGACCAGCGGCTGTCGTCGCGCAGAGTCTGCGGCAGATCATCCAGCGCGCGCAGCGCCGGACCGAATTCGCGACGATTGAGCAGCGCGCGCAGGCGCCAGGCCCAGGCCTGGTCGTCCAGCTGGGCCGGATCCATCCGCGCAAACCAGGGACCTGCCTGGTCCAACCGGTCGGCGGCTGCATAGATCGCGATCGCCCGCTGCATCTGACCGATCTGGTCGGCGCTGAAAGAATAGCGCTTGCTGAGCGCCGCCCGATGCGCTTCGGCGCCGCGCGGATTGCTGCGCGCCAGTCGTTCCACCGCACCGGCAATGTGGGGCGCCAGCGCCGCTTCCACCGGCCACTTTGCCGCTGATGCAAGTGCGCCGGCCGGATCCGCGGCCAGGCTGTAGCTGCGCTCGGCATAGCCGCCGGTGCTCTTGGCCACGCGGGACTTGAGCGCACGGGCCAGATCCAGCCGGCGGTCACGCAAGGCCTGCTCAAAGCGCAGCTGGACCATCGCCGGGGTCAGGCCGCCCTGCGCCTCCAGCCAGTCAAAGGCCTGCTTGCAGTCCGGGGTGAGCTGATCGGCGCGGGCGTAAAGCAGAGCCGCCTGTTCCGCGCTGACCGGCTGCTTGAGCGCCAGCTGGGCGGCGAAGGCCTGACAGTCTTCCGCCAGTCCGAACTGGCCTGGACGATGCAGAGCGAGCAGCTGTGCGTGCTGGCCCTGCTGGTGAAGCCGCTTCAGCGCGGCGCGCCGCATCGCCCGTTCCACCAGGGCATCGGGGTGCGCATCCAGCAGCGTCTGCAGTTCGGCAAAGTCGATCTTGCCGGGATCGCGCTTGAACTCCGCCTGGCGCAGATAGATGTACAGCGGCTGCCCTTCGAAGGCGGTCGCCATTGGGCGCCAGTCCTTGCCGCTGCGGGCGGCCTTCATTGCCGCCATGAACTCGGCCGACCCAGCCGCCTTCGCAGCCATCGAAAACGCCACGAGGAGCACGATCAGCAGGGGTCGCAACACGATTTTGTTCCGCCAGTGAGAGCTGTTCAGCATAACGCGAGGGAAGCTTGGGAACGCAGAGGGAGTTAACGAAAAAAGGGCCGATTCCGGGCAATTGCGCCATCAATCGGAGGTAAATTCTGAAGTAACCGGCTGGACATAGAGCAGTTCCTGACAACGCCTTCGGGCTTACTCGCAAGCGGCAACTGACTGCGGTCTGCTCAATCGCTGCCAGCCGAGGTTGCCGCCGCCCCACTCGGGTTGATCGGCCTGATAGTTCAGACTCAGCCGATCACAGGCCCCAAAGTCGATCCGCGCCTGTCCCCAGCGCTCGAAGCGCACCTGCGCAGGGTCGAAATCGGGACCAAAGCGGGTGCCGACCGGGCGCAGCAGGTTGCTGAAGCTGATCCCCTGGCTGTCGACCACGCCTTCACCGTAGAGCCAGGCCTGACCGCCCTGGGGTCGATAGGTGAACCACAACAGGAACACCCGGCCATCGGCCTGAATGTGCACAAATGCCCCTTCGCCGGAGCGCGCCGGGTCGTACCAGGCACCGCTCCAGTGGGCCAGACCGCTGATCATCGGCGGGTCCGCAGTGCAGCTGGCGGCGCCCAGGTGGGTAAGCTGGGTCAGCTGCTGGCGGCCCTCGCCGAAGGGCGCGGTGGCGGACCAGCCGGTTTCTCCGCTGCCGCACTGCGGGAACACGAAAGTCTGCCGACCCCAGTCGGCGAACTGCACGTCCTGGGGGCGGAAGGCGTCACCGAAGCGCGCGCCGTTCGGGCGCTGCATCTGTTCGACCACAATGGCTTCGTCGACGATCTCGCCGGTGCCGAAGAACCAGGCTTGATCGGCCGCTTCGCCGGCGGCCGGAAAGCTGAACCAGGCGACCACCGCGCGGCCATCGGGAAGGGCCTCGACCACGTAGCCCTGGCCGGCGCTGCCGACCTCGAACCACAGCCCGGTGCTGCGCGTTTCGACCGGAAAGGCCGGCAGCTGCCGCGGGCGCAGGGTTTGCGTCAACGGCGCCGGCTGCACGCTGGCGTCGTAGCGGCACTCGCCCTCCAGCCCGCCGCCGCGCAGCCCCTCGCAGGTGGCGTTGAGGCTGCCAACCGTCGGCTGCGGGCCGCCGTCCAGCCACAGTCGCAGTTCCTCCCAGCCGGCGACGATCTCGGCGTCGCTGAAGCCGCAGTGGCTGGGGTTCGCCTCGCGGACGTAGGCGCTGGTCAGCTGCGCTTCCGGCAGCAGATCGCGCAGAAACTGCTGATGGGCAGGGACCACCAGACCATCTCCGCTGGTGTGGGTGCTGAGCACCCTGGCCCCGCGCAAATCGCCACGCGGCACGTAGTGCAGCTTGAGCTCCAGTGCGGCCAGCCGATCGGCCTGGACCCGGCGGATCTCCTGATTGATCTCGGCATCGCCGTAGTCGACCAGCAGATTGTCCAGCGCTGGCGCGCCGTTGAGCTTGTCGCTGGCGCGCAGCAGATCGCTCATCCCGAAGGTGGCGTAACCCATGTTGGTGAGAAAGAAATCGCGCGAGATGCCGCTCACCGACAGGATCTTGTCCAGCCGCCGCTCCATCCCATTGGTGACCAGCCATCCGGGCAAATCAATGCCGGTGCAGCGGTTGACCGCCAGATAGGTGCGCCCGCCGTCGACCCAGGTGTCCAGATCCTCGATATCGCTTTCATCCAGCGCGTAAGGCAGCCCATCGCCACCGCCCGGCAGGCTGGCGCCGCTGACATCGTCGCAGACCGCGTCGTAGATCAGCCGCAGATCGAAGGCCTGATCCCAGACCCGGCTGCCGGCCGCTGGCGGACATAGCGCGTAGACCCCGGTGACGTTGGCCTGCTCCAGCTCCGCGGCCTGCTGCAGGGCGACAATCCCACCCAGCGAGCCGCCGCTGGCGATCACCGGACCCGGATCTCCGTAGCGATCGCGAAAGACCTCCAGCAGTTCGGCGTAATCGCGGCCGGTGCTGAACAAGGCCCAGCCACGTTCGGAATAGCTGGACGCCGCCAGCGCGTAGCCCTGTGCCAGCTGACGCTCGCGCAGCACGCCGGGGCCGAGGCTGGGCGTCCCGGTTGGCGGGCGCAGGTCGAATCCATGGTTGACCAGGACCAGGCCATCGCCGGGCTGCCAGCCGTCTGGTGCCTGGATCACGTACCAGGCGCCGCTATCGGTGCGTCCGCGTTGTTCGCTCACGGCAAGCGCAGGGCCAGCCATGGCCAGGAAGATCAGGCACAGGCTGCCGAGTCGGTGGAACCAGCGATGCAGAACCATGGCGCTCCTGAACTCCCCAGCGGGTCGCGCAATCAGCCTCAAACCATAGCCAGCACTGGCTGAACCAACGATGGCGGCGCGGTCGCTGTTATTGCAGTGCAAGAATTTCAGTTTGCACTTCTTAACACCGCCAGTCGTAGTATCGGGCGCCCAAAGCGAGACGCGGAAGACTGCTCATGAAGACCGCATTCATCGCCTTTGCCCTGTTGCTCGGCAGCGCCGCGCAGGCCGCCAGCTGCGGCTGGGTCAGCGACTTCGACATCGCCCCGCGGGCGCGGGACCTGTACGAAGCCAAGATCATCAGCATCGACGGCCAGCCGCCGGGGACCAGTCTGCAGCGCAAGTACCGGGTGTCGCCCGGGCGTCATGAGGTGGTGGTCGCCGAGCGCATCGAGAAACCGGATCTGGGGTTGAACGCGCGCTTTCGTCGGGATCGTCATCACACGCTGATCGTCGACGTGCAGCCCAATCAGCGCTATTTCATTGCCGCGAAATTCAAGCAGGAGTCACGCCTGGACACCCGCGGAGGCTACTGGGAACCGCAGGTCTGGCAGGCGCGCAGCGCGCCCTGCCGCTAACCCGCTGCGCGTTCACTCGGCAGGCTGCGAGGCCGGCCGGTTGCTACCGGGAGTGAGCGCGGCATAGCGCGCTTCCATGGTGCAGACTTCCAGATCGTCACTGGTGCAGGCCACGTGGACTGCGGCCCGCGCCTTGCCACGGGCGGCGTAGGCACTCAGGAAGGTCGCCTTCTCGCTGCTGGTCCAGTGGCAGCGGGCATAAAGGCGGCCCCAGGCCGGCGCCAGAAAGCGGGTTTGCTGGTCCTGGATATACAAATCGGCAGCATGGCCCTGCTCGGCCAGCGCCAGCCGCAGCAGGCCCCAGCCGGTCACCGTCGCCAGGCAGGCCAGGCTGCCGCCAAAGGCACAGCCCTTGTCATTGACGTTGGGGGCCAGCGGTACGGTTAAGATCAGCTCGTTGCCGTCGTAGCGCAAACCCTCCAGCGCCATGCTGCGGGTAAGCGGAATGGTTTCCCGCATTTCGGCGACCAGCTTTTCGAGGTTGAACATGAATAACCCGACTTCCGAGCAGGCAGCGGATGGTACGCCGATGCGCTGGCTGTTGCTGACCCGACCGGCCGGTCGAGGCGCCGAGCTCGATCTGAGCGGGCTTTCAATGGATTGCGTTTGCCATCCGCTGATCAGCACCGAGAGCCTGCCGCTCAGCGCATCGCTACGCGAACAACTGACCCTGGCCGCAAGCCTGCCCAGACGGGTATTTGTCAGCGTGGCTGCGGTCGAGGCAATCGCTGCCTTGGCGCCGACCCAGCTGCAGCTGCCGGCCGCAGCGGTCGGCGAACGGACCGCCGGCAGGCTGCGCGAGCACGGCTGCGAGTCGGTCTGGTGCCATCCCCAAGTCCCCGGCATTGCCGGGTTGTTTGCGCTGACCCAATGGGAGTCAGTCAGCGGTCACCAGGTGGCACTTTTTTGCGCCGCCGGTGGGCAGCTGCCGGATCGCGACCGGCTGGATCACCTGCAACTGCGGCTACTGCCGGTGCACGTCTATGGCCGCAAGGCGCTGTCGCCCTCGGCGGCATTGCTGCGGCGCCTACGCGCGGACTGGACCAGCGCAGTGTTCAGCGCAACCAGCGTGGCCCTGCTGGAGCAGCTCGATGCGCTCCTTGACCAGGCCGCCGTCGGCGCGGCCCGCACCCGGCCACTGCTGGTGGTCTCGTCTCGAATAGCCGCTCGCGCCGTCGAGTTGGGCTATGGTCGGGTCCTGCAAGTCAGTCATTTGGATGCCGAGCAGATCCAGGCCGCCCTCGCGGTCTGACGGCCCAGCGGTTAGCATTCGCGGATGAGCACTCATCCAGATCCCATCGGGGAATCCAAATCGGTTGATACCGCCGGCAACGCCGAATCGGGCGCAGATGTCGCTGCGGTCGAGGTCGCAGGCCAATCGGCGTCGAAACCGGTCGAACCGCTGCCAGCAGCGCGTGACCCCAGTCCGCGGCCGAAGGAAACGCCGGCGAAGAATCTTGGCGGCGATACCCGGCGATCGCCCAGCCGGCTGCCGCTGGTCGTGGCGCTATTGGCGCTTGCCGCGGCCGGCTACGCTGCCTATGGCCAGTGGCAGCTGCAGCGGCAACCACCGGCGCCGCCGGTCGCAGCGGTCAGCAGCGAGGTGAACGATCTGCTGGCACGCCAGTCGCGACAGGCAGAGGCCAATGGCAAGCGCATCGTCGCGCTGGAATCACGGCTGGAGGATCTGCAGGCAGTCAACGCCACCCTGCGCGAGCAGTTTTTGGGTCTGGGCCAGCGCCAGTCCCTGAGCGAGGATGTGATCGCCGATCTGGCACGCAACAACGCGCCCAGCGATCCGAAGGTGGAGATTTCCGAGGCCGAGTATCTGCTGCTGGTGGGACAGACCCGACTGCAGCTGTTCGGCGACGTCGCCGGCGCACGGGTGTCGCTGCAGCTGGCCGATCAGGTGCTGGCGGCCAGCGGTGACCCGATGGCGGGCGCGATCCGCGGCGCGGTCTCAGCCGAGCTGGACGCGCTCAACGCGGTGCCGGTGGTCGATCGCATCGCCCTGCAGGCCCGTTTGGATGAGCTCAGCGCCAACGCCGACCAGTGGCCGCTGCTGGACAGCTATCAGGCAGACCTGCACGAGGACCGGCTGCAGCCCTGGTATACCCGGCTGTTCGAGCGGCTGGTCGATATTCGTCAGGTGCAGATTGATGACCCGCTGCAGCCGCTGGGACCAGCGGCGGCGCGCCTGGGGTTCAGGACCCATCTGGCGCTGGCTCGCCTGCTGCTGCTGCAGGGGCGCGAAACCGAAGCCGCACGCAGTTTGCAGGATGCGGCCCAGTCGCTGGCGCTGTTCGATCCTTCTCATCCGGACGTGGCCAAGGCCCAGCGAGGGCTGGCGGAGATCGCCAACCTGCCGCTGGGCGCCCCGCTGCCCACGCTGGGTACGGCACTGGATGAGTTGCGTCGGGTGCGCAATCTGCGCGGGATGGCCAATCCGCAGCCTGCCGGGCCCGGCTCACCGTGATCGCCGCGCTGCGCTTCGTCTGGCTGCTGGCGCTGCTGGCGGCGGCCGCCCTGATCGGCGTCTGGCTGCGCGCCGATCCCGGCTATCTGTTCATCCGCTGGCAGGGCTATGAAGTCCGCACCTATCTGGTGGTTGCAGTAGCGGTCACCGCTCTGGCCGGCCTGCTCTGCGTGCTGGCCTACTGGCTGTTGTTCCGCTGGCCCAAACGGCTGGTCGCGCAGCAGCGTGCCCGGCGTGCGCGAGATCTGGATCTGGCGACCCTGGCGCGGATCGAAGGCCGGCCGAAGCTGGCGGAAAAACTCTACGAACGGGCAGCAAGCTATCCCACCCTACGGGCCGGCGCGCTGCTGCAGCACGCGGATCTGGCCGAATCCCTGGCCGATCATGCGCGCGCGCAGGATCTGCTCAGTCAGGCCTCGGCCCTGCCGGCGGCACGCCACGCTGCGCAGCTGCAGGCGCTGCGCAGGCGACCGGCGGATGCAGAATCCCTGGCCGATTTGCGCGCGCTGGCGGCAGCCACCAACCCACCGCCGGCCGCGCTGGGACTGCTGGCCGAGCGTCTGGCCGCCAGCGGTGACTGGCGCGGGGCGCTGGAGCAGCTGCAGAAGGCGCGCAAGAGTCGCGGGGCGGGTCCCGATCAGCTGCACCAGCTGCAGCGGCAGGTGTTGCGCCTGTGCCTGCAGACGGCAACCGACACCGAGGCCCTGCTTGCGGTCTGGCGCGGCGTTCCGACCAAGGAGTACCGCCGCGAGGCCGAGGCCATCGCGCTGCTCGGCGAGGCCGAACGACGTCTGCGCCTGGACAAGCCGGGGCTGGCCGCCGATGCGCTGGTGTCGGCGATGAAGAAGGAGTGGGATCCCAAACTGGCGCTGCTCTATCCGGAGCTGCCGGGGGTTTCCGGATCTCCGGCCCTGCGCCGCGCCGAGGGCTGGCTCAGCGCCCATCCCAAGTCGCCGCAGCTGTTGCTCGGCCTGGCCCGGCTTTGCCGCCGCGAGGAGCTGTGGGGCAAGGCCAGGGATTATCTGAACATGGCGCTGGCCGGTGCACCCAGCGCCGCCGCCTGGGAGGAGTGGGGCCGGCTGAGCGATGCGCAGAACGATCAGCGAGAGGCGCGCCGCGGCTATCTGAATGCGCTGCGGGTGGCGCGCGGCGAAGCCGCGACCTGAGCGCGAGACTGACGCTGACCGATGCCTGCCTTTGAATACCGTGCGCTGGATGCAGACGGTCGCCCCCACCGCGGGGTGCTGGAGGGCGACACCGCGCGCGCGATCCGCTCCCAGCTGCGCGAGCGCGGACTCAGCCCCATCGAAGTCAACGAGGTGGCCGCGGAAGCCAGCGGTGCACGCGCCCGATTCGGTGAGCGACGCGCGATCGATCGTGACGAGCTGGCCACTCTGACCCGGCAATGGGCGGTGCTGGTACGCGCCGGTCTGCCGCTGGATGAAACCCTGGAGACCCTGGCGCAGCAGAGCGAAAAGCGGGCCCAGGCGCGGCTGCTGGCGGCGGTGCGCGCGCGGATCCGCGAGGGCTCGACCCTGGCCGATTCCCTGTCCGAATTTCCGCGCAGCTTTCCCGAGGTCTATCGCGCCTCGATTGCCGCCGGTGAACAATCGGGTCATCTGGACACCGTGCTGGAGCGGCTGGCCAGCTACTACGAGGGTCAGCGCGAAATCGCCGGGCGGGTGGGACTGGCGCTGCTCTATCCGGCGCTGCTGCTGGTGGTCGCGATCGGGGTGACAGCGCTGCTGCTGACCTACGTGGTGCCACAGGTGACCCAGGTGTTCACCAGCCTCGACCAGGAACTCCCGGTGCTGACCAGGATGTTGCTGGGCACCAGTGCGCTGCTGGAGGCGGTCTGGCCCTACCTGCTGGCGCTGGTGCTCGCCGGAGCCCTGCTGCTGACCTGGAGTTTGCGTCAGCCGGCGCTGAAAGCGCGCTGGGACGCGTTGATCCTGCGCCTGCCGCTGATCGGACCGCTGCTGGCGGCCACCGATGCGGCGCGCTTCGCCCGCACCATGAGCATTGCCACCGCGGCCGCGGTGCCGGTGCTGGAGGCGCTGCGGCTGGCCTCGCGGGTGGTCAGCCTGGCGCCAATGAATACCGCGCTGAAGCAGGTTGCGGTCGAGGTTCGCGAGGGCGCCGGATTGGCCACCAGCCTGGGCCAGAGCCGGCGCTTTCCGCCGCTGCTGGTGCGGCTATTGGCCAGCGGCGAAAAGAGCGGCCAGGTTGAGACCATGCTCGACCACGCCGCGGAGCTGATGGAGCAGCGGATCAGCCGCAGCATGGCCCGACTGCTGGCGATCCTGGAGCCGATGATCATCCTGGTGATGGGCGCGGTGGTGCTGCTGATCGTGCTGGCAATCATGCTGCCGATCTTCCAGCTCAACCGCATCATTGCCAGCTGAGCCGGTGAGGTTCCGGATCTCAGCCCTTTGCGCCTCTGGCCGGCCATCGGCGAATCCCAACGTGGTTGGCGGTGCGCTCAGCAGCGCCCGGTTAGAATGCGCAGCCCGCCCTTGCCTGCCCGCCGACCGACCCCACCGATGAGCGCGATCCGATTTGACAGCGTGGCCAAGCGCTACCCCGGTGGGCAGGATGCGCTGCGCGAGCTGAGCTTCACCATCGAGCCGGCGGAGATGGTCTTTGTCACCGGTCATTCCGGCGCCGGCAAGAGCTCGATGCTGCGGCTGATCGCGGCGATGGATCTGCCCACCCGGGGTCTGGTTCAAGTGCTGGGCGAGAATCTGGGCCGGCTGGGCAGGCGCGCGATTCCTGCCTTCCGGCGGCGCCTGGGTCTGGTTTTCCAGGACCACCGGTTGCTGATGGATCGCAGCGTATTCCAGAACGTGGCGCT
>JAGRJL010000041.1:28646-29323 GCA_020442775.1 Lysobacterales bacterium
ATCGTGGCCAAGCCCGAGCTGCTGCTGGCCGACGAGCCCACCGGCAATCTGGACCCCAGCCTGTCGGCCGAGATCATGGCGTTGTTTGCCGCCTTCGCCGATGCGGGAACCACGGTGGTGGTGGCCAGCCACGATCTGAATCTGGTGCAACGAATGCAGAAGCGGGTGCTGGTGCTGGACAAGGGCGCGCTGATCGATGATTTCCGGCCGCGTCAGCTCAGCGCGCCGCGCGCGGAGTCCGGAAACGTACGTTCGCTGGACGAAAAGGGATTGATCTGAAGCATGGGTGCGCGCCGAGAAGTCCATCGTGAAATCGCCTGGCGCAACCGCCTGCGCGGCTGGCTGCGCTCGCACGCCTACAGCCTGTTTTCGGCTCTGGGTAGGATCCTGCACCGACCGCTGGACCAGGGTTTGACCATCGCGGTGCTGGCGGTGGCGCTGGCGCTGCCCGCGCTGGGACTGGTGGCGGTTCAGAATGGTGCCCAGCTGCTTGCCGGTGCCGCCCGTCCGGCCGACCTGCTGCTGTTTCTGGTCGAGGGCGCCAGCCAGGAGCTGGCCGCCGATTTCGCCGACCGGCTGCGCGGCGATCCGCGGGTGCTGGCGGTGGAGGCGCGCTCGCCGGAGCAGGCGCTGGAGGAGTTCCGCAGCCTCAGCGGGTTTGCCGATGCGCTGGCGGT
>JAGRJL010000563.1 GCA_020442775.1 Lysobacterales bacterium
CCTTCTCACGCCCGGCAGGGCGACAGACCGAGGGCGCAGACCCCGTGGCATTCGACTTTTTCGCGGAGAATAGAACGGGGGCTGACTAGAGTCGGTTATCGCTATTCCAGCCCACGACGACCGCGCACACCGCCGCGATTCCTGAACCGGCGATTTTCGATGATGGGGGCGACTTTGGCGCGCTGTTTTCTCAGGCGCTGGATCGTGCGACCTAGATGTGGCGTACTCTCAACAATCACCAAGGGAGGCTGCAATGACCATGCTGAGATCAATCGCCGCCGGGCTCGCCCATCTCTTTTTCGCGGGAATCTCGAATGCGCAAAACATCGGGCTGATCCTGCTGTACGACGACAATGATGTGCTGATTGGGTCGTTGGCTGATCCAGGTGATTTCATTGTTTGGACGCCGCAACGGTACAAGGTAACCGTCGAAGACAATAGCGGGCGGGTAAGTAGGAACCAGCCCCCAACCGACCTAGGAGGCGCGGCCTATTTCGGCACAAGGCGCTACACGACGGCAGATTGCTCGGGCGACGCTTACCTGGAAGTCCAAGCTGGCGTGAGTCCGCCACCATTCGGGCGAGTCGTAGTTGCGATCTCACACACGCCTTACGAGTTAATTGCTATCCCTTCACGGCCGGCGCTAACCACGGTGAATGTGGTGGCGGAGCGCGACTCTGCGACGGGGCCATGCTTCTCAGATGGGGGAAGTGTCCGAACAATGAACGCTGTCCGGCTGATCGACGTCCCCAACGACCCCGAAGTCACCGGCGTCCAGAACGCCCCCTACACACCACCCCTGAAGATCGAGAGCAGACCACTAAGCGTCTGGTTTGAGTTGTTCAAGGATGGCTTCGAGTCGGGGGCAGCGACGCATGGGCTAGAGTCCTTCGACCGGACCGTGTAAGAAAATGCCTACACGCGAGCACGGCAAGCGGGGTAGCTGGGCCGGGTGGTCTGCATTGGAGGCAGCATGACAACTGCATACGGTTTTGCCGTTAGGACCCCGACCGACATGCTGGAAAAGGCTCGCCGAGAGTTGGAACGATTCGAGGCCGCAGCCAAATCGAGTTCCAGCGATCATGCCTGTCAGAGCGACCATGCGATCAACTTCGCGATAACAATCGCTCACCTAGGCGAGTGGCTATTCAATGCGTACATCGCCAAGCATCCAAACCCGGGCACCTGGCTCGGTTTCAGAAAGGCGAACAAGTTCACGGAGCACATGTGCGACCAGTGCAGTGCTCTCCAAGACTGCTACGAAATAGCCAACGGTTCCAAGCACACCAAACTGTATCCGCACGTCGCGAAGAATGTACGCCAAACCGCTGAGATCAAGTCGGGGGGAAGCTCAATTGTGTCGTCGCCGGTCAAGCCCCTTGTTCAGCCGATTGTTCGCAGCCTAGTAATGGGTGACGCGAGTTCAACGGTTCTCAGGATTGTTTCAAAACAGGGCGGCTCAAAGTTGGCCAAGAGCACTTTTCGCAAAGCTCTCAAGTTTTGGGAGGAATTTTTCCATCAGCATAGCTCAGTTATCGCCAAGCTTTAGGTTGCCCAAGGAGGCAATAGCCAATGGAAAACAAGAAGCACGGCGGCGCACGCCCTGGCGGAGGTCGCCCGAAGGGCAGCCCGAACAAGGCAACCAAGATCGCCAAACGGACCATCACCGAGCTAGCCCAGTCCCACGGGCCGACCGCGCTAAGCGTGCTGGTCGAGATTGCGACCACGGGCGAAAGTCAATCCGCTCGCGTTCCTGCCGCCAATGCGCTGCTGGATCGTGGATATGGTCGAGTGCGGCAACCGCTGGATGTGGACGTGACCGGCGCCCCTGTGGTCGGAGCCGTGCAACTCTACCTGCCCCACAACGGACGCGAGCCCGCGCCCATTGAGGGCGCTGTCACCCGACAGGCCATTGGCAGCGAAAACTAGGCTACCGACCGAATTTGTATGGGTATCCGTATGGGTAAGGATTCTTATCAAGCCTAAAAACTCAACTAAATCAATCGCTTAGTCGTGAATTATGGCGGAGGGGGTGGGATTCGAACCCACGGTGGTATCGCTACC
>JAGRJL010000564.1 GCA_020442775.1 Lysobacterales bacterium
GTGCCGACGGTAGGCATGTAGCGACGCATGATCCCGTAGCGGCCCTTGGGCATCCACGGCATCTCCTCGCGGCGGGCGCGCGGATGAAAGCCCATCCCCAGGAATCCGATGCCCAGCCGGTCGGCGATCTTGCGGACTTCACGCAAATGGGTGCCGGTCTCGGCGCAGGTCTGATGCAGGTGCTCCAGTGGCGCACCGGAGAGCTCCAGCTGTCCGGCCGGCTCCAGGGTGACCGAGCAGCCATCCTTGCTCAGTGCGATCAGCTTGCCGGCCTCTTCTATCGGGTTCCAGCCGAATTCGACGAAACCCGCGAGCACCGCCTCGATCCCGCGATCGCCCTCGTAGGGCAGCGGCGCCAGGGTCTGGCGATCGAAGCCAAACTTCTCGTGCTCGGTACCGATGCGCCACTGCTCGCGTGGACAGCCGGATTGGGTCAGGTACTGGAGCAGCTGCGCGCGGTTCTCGACCACGATATCGGCGGCTTTGGAGGGTGAACTCATGGGTGCTTGGGGCCTGATAGTCGAAAGAAGGGGCTGCCAGCAGCGCCAAGCATAGACCGGATCGGGATACCGGTGCTTGCGCTCCCGCCGACCAATCGGCGATTGCCGCACCAGCGGTCATGACCTATGGTCTGCGCCATGCCTTTCAAGCGTGCTTTCACCGTCTATTTGCTGCTCGGCTGGAGCATGGCAAGCGCTGCCCAGCCGGTGCTGGAGCGAGGCAATGGTCCGGAGCCTGACAGCCTCGATCCGCACCGTGCGCAGGGGCTGTCGGCCCATCAGATTCTGCGCGATCTGTACGAAGGCCTGACTCGAATCGACGTGGACGGCCAGCCGGTGGCGGCCGCTGCGGAGCGGATCGAAGTCAGCGACGGTGCACGGCGCTGGTGCTTTTATCTGCGCCCGGAACTGCAGTGGTCCGATGACAAGCCGCTGACCGCGGAGGACTTCGCCGACGCGCTGGATCGGGCGCTGGACCCACAGACCCTGGCACCCTACGCGGCTCTGCTGGAACCCCTGCGCGGCGCGCGGGAGCGACAGAGCGGCCAGTCCTCCCGGGTCAGCGGTCTGAGCACGCCGGATTCTCGAACCCTGTGCACTGAGCTCA